>JANLTD010001287.1:0-8496 GCA_031362765.1 Acidobacteriota bacterium
AGTTTGTGCGAGAAGCGTCGTTGACAATGCTTTTTCGCGTTTGTTGCAGCGCTTATGACAAGCAGGGATGCCTTGCACACCAGTCTTTCAGTTTTCGTTTGCTTTGAAAATAACTTACTGAATGAGCCATTACGTCTAAAAATCGCTCCTTAACTTTTTACTGACGCATTTCCCAAAATTCGAAAAAAACTCCCGTGTCACCAAAAGAATTAAACACCGATCATTTTTTCTCAAAAAAATGGAAACTCAGCCGTTTTGAAACTCTCATAAATGCAAATAAACAAACCATCAACTAAAAGGAATTTTAGAGATTATAAAATATGAGTGTAGCAATTATTACGGGAAGTTCGGGTTTAATTGGAAGCGAAGCGACCAAGTTTTTTCACGCCAAAGGTTTTGATGTTGTCGGGATTGACAACAATATGCGCGAATATTTTTTCGGCAAAGACGGTTCGGTTGAGTGGAATACCAAACAATTAACCAAAAATCTGTCGAAATTTAAGCATTATTCCGCCGACATTCGTAACGAATCGAAAATTAATCAAATATTCTTCAAATACGGCAGAAATGTCGAAATTGTGATTCACACGGCGGCACAGCCGAGTCACGATTGGGCAGCGAAAGAGCCGATCACCGATTTTGGCGTCAACGCGCTCGGCACGCTGAATTTATTGGAAGCAACGCGCAAATATTGCGCAGACGCGCCGTTTATTTTTACTTCGACAAACAAAGTGTACGGCGACACGCCAAACACCTTGCCGCTGATCGAAAGAGAAAAGCGTTGGGAAGTTGCCGAAGATCACAGATTTTTCGCTCGCGGAATTGACGAAACAATGTCAATTGACAATTCAAAACACAGCGTTTTCGGTGCCAGCAAGGTTGCGGCGGATGTTATGGCGCAGGAATACGGACGCTATTTCGGTATCAAAACCGGAACTTTTCGCGGCGGTTGTTTGACCGGACCGGCGCATTCGGGCGCGGAACTCCACGGATTTCTGGCATATTTGGTCAAATGCGTCGTTTTTGAAAAGCATTACACGATCTTTGGCTATAAAGGCAAGCAAGTCCGCGACAATATTCATTCAAACGATCTTGTAAATTGCTTTTGGGAGTTTTACAAAGATCCGAAAGCAGGCGCGGTGTACAACATCGGCGGCAGCCGTCATTCAAATTGTTCGGTCATCGAAGCGATCAGGATCGCCGAAAAATTTGCGGGCAAAAAGCTTTCATACAGCCTTTCCGACCAAAACCGCGAAGGCGATCATATCTGGTGGGTGAGCGATGTTTCCAAGTTTCAAGCGGATTTTCCGGAATGGAAATACGAACACGATCTGCAAAGCATCATCAAGGAAATTGTCGAAGCCGCGCAGGAAAAATACGCTTCGGAAAACAAGAAGCTCGTTGCGGCGGCCTAAGACTTTTTGATTTAACGCAAAGACGCAGGGGGCGCAAAGTTTTTTTGGATAAACTCAAATGTCTTCAATAAATCCCTAAGCTCTTAGCACGTTAGCGTCTTTGCGTTGAAAAAAATTACATTCAATATGCTTGATTTTGGCAGAAAAAATATACTCGGCATCGGTATCAATGCCGTTGATTACGAAACGGCGGTTGAGAAGATAATAACGGCCGCCCGGGAAAAACGTTCGTTTGCGGTCAGCGCATTGGCGGTTCACGGCGTGATGACGGGCGCCACCGACCGGGCGCATCGCTATCGTTTGAACAAACTCGATCTGGTCGTGCCGGACGGTCAGCCTGTTCGATGGGCTTTGAATCGTTTGCATGGCGCGAAATTGACCGACCGCGTTTATGGTCCGACCCTGACATTAAAAGTCTGCGAACGCGCCGCCGAAGAAGGTTTGTCAATCTATCTCTACGGAAGTCAGCCGGAAGTTTTAAAGAAATTCGGCGAAAATCTTTGCCGGAAATTCCCGAAACTGAAAATTGCCGGCGGCCAGCCGTCAAGATTTCGACAAATAACCGAGGAAGAACAGATCGAAATCGCCGAAACGATCAACCGGAGCGGCGCGTCGATCGTCCTGGTCGGTTTGGGCTGTCCGCGACAGGAGACATTCGTGTTTGAAAACCGCAAATTGATCTCAATGCCTTTGATGGCGGTCGGCGCGGCGTTTGATTTCCACGCCGGAACACTACCGCAAGCTCCCGAATTTTTGCAGAAATACGGTCTTGAATGGTTTTACAGACTCTTCCGGGAACCGCGGCGGCTCTGGAAACGATACGCGACAACCAATCCGCACTACGTTTGGATGATCGCGCTCCAGTTTTTCGGAATCAAAGATCTGGGCAAACAAAAATTGATTCCGCCGCATGAACAAATGCGTTTCGGTTAAGTTATGCGTTTGAATCTAACATTGATAATTATTCTCTTGCTGAGTTTTTGCACGGCTTGCGTTTCGCCAGTCAGCGGCGAAGATAAAACCGTCGCCGAAAAAAGCAAGCTCGCGCTCGCCCAAGCCGCACAGAATATCGAAAACTTTCGCAAAGGCAACGCGCAGATCAACCTCGCAGGCTTTAAGCAGAAAGACCTAAAGATCAGGATCGGGCAAATTTCGCACAGTTTCAAATTCGGCTGTTATCTGAAAATTGACGGATTAAACCGGCAACAAACCACGCTTTACGAAAATCAGTTCAAACGTCTTTTTAATTACGCCGTCATCGGAACTTATTGGGACGTGACGGAAAACCGGCGCGGTGCTCATTTTTGGACAAATTTCGACAACGAAACGGCAATGGCAAAGCGCAACGGCTGGCAGATTCAATCGGCGCCGATTCTTTGGGGAACCAATCGAGCCGGAACGCCCGCCTGGCTGCCCGATGAAAAAGAAGAACTGCAACGGGATGTCAGCGAAAGAATTCGCCGGTTTTTTGAAAATTATCCCGAAACGGCGGCCGATATTGAAATCGTCAACGAACCGCTTTCGCCCGAACCGGATGTTTTTGCAAACCGTTTGGGCAAGCTTTATGTTGATTCGGCGTTTCGGCGAGCGAAAGAAATTTCGCCGAACAGCCGTTTAATGCTTAATGAATACGGAGTTTTCGGCGCGGTCTCCGCTAATAATTACAACCGCGATAAATATTTCGATTACATTTCCGCACTCAAAGACCGCCAAATTCCATTTGATCTGATCGGCATTCAATCGCACGCCAACCGCGAATGGTATTCGCCGGCGGACGTTGCCGAAAAACTTGATCGTTACGCCGCCCAAGGTAAACCGATCCAAATCAGCGAATTCAGCGCACAGACAAAAAATTATGACAATCGTGCCCGCTACGAGAAAATTTTGGGAAATTATCGTTCAGGAATTTGGGACGACGCGAAACAAGCCGAATTTTACCGCGAATTTTACACGGTCGCATTCGGAAATCGAAATGTCGAAGCGATCGTTCAATGGGGACTCGACGATGCACGGGCATGGCTTCCGGGCATTGGTTTGATTGATGAAAGCGGAAATCGAAAGCCGAATTATGTTGTTTTGGATGAATTAATCAACGAAGAATGGCGCACAAATGTGGAATTAGATCTGAAAGACGCAAAAAACGCTGAATTTCGCGGCTTTTTCGGCGTTTATGAGATTGAAGTGATCGGCGGCGGAAAAAGTCTGAGCAAACAAACTTTTGAATTAAAGAAAGACGCACCGAACAATTTTCTAATTTTGGGCAAATAACTCGAATTTAGATACGAAAAGTTTTTTAACGCAGAGAACGCGGAGGACGCCGAGAGAAATAGGAAAAGATTTATTACAGTATTTTAACTCTGCGCTCTTTTCGTTCTCTGCGTTTCAATATTTTTTTGATAACTGACAATGTAGATTAAATAATGACTTCAAACGCAATTTTACTAAAAAAGACGAGCGGCAATTTTTTTGAACAGACGGAGATTTCGACGCTCGAAAATTCACTTTATACGTCTCAAACTTTGGTCGGCGGCGTGGAAATCATCGAAAAGCTTTCCGCCGAATGGACTCGTTTATGTGAAGAAGGCGAGAGCAACGAGCCGTTTTTTCGCCCTGAATGGTTTCTGGCGTTCGTTGACAATTTTGAAAAGGAAATTCTTCTGATCACAATCAGAAAAGGCGGAAAACTGCGCGCCGTTTTGCCGCTTGTCAGAAAACGCGAAACGCTGCACGGCGTCCCCGTCAGAAAATTATGCGCGGTTTTTAACCTCCAATCACAGCGTTTTGATCTGATCCATACCCCGGACGAAACCGAAAAGGCCGACATCTTAAAAATTCTCTGGAATGAGATCAAACTTCAACCGAAATGGGATGTTTTTGAAACTCGGCTGGTGCCGAAAACAAGCTGGTTAAATGACTTGCTGGGAATTGCCGGCGGTCAGAACCGCAAAACCGGCATCTGGAAGATGGATGGCGCACCATTTATTGTTTTGCCGCAAGGCGGCGACAAAGAAGAACTGATCAACGAACATTTCAGCAGTTTGAAAAAACATTTTCGACAGGACCTCAAAAGAAGATCTCGCCGTTTGCAAGAACTCGGCAAAGTCGAATTCGTGGCCAGTCGCGAATATTCGCCCGAATTGATGCGGAAATATTTTGAGCTTGAAGCGCAAAGCTGGAAAGGCCGAAGCGGAACAGCGGCCGTGTGCGATGCCCGTTCCCAAAAACTGCACGAGGATTTTGCGAGGGCAGTTGCCGATCAAAACGCGCTTTTTATTTACGAGCTCAAACTCGACGGCAAAACGATCGCGATGGGCATCAACATCAAATATGCCCGCCAAACCATCTTTTGGAAAACGTCTTTCGATGAAAATTATGCTCGTTATTCGCCCGGGCATCTGGTTATTCAGGAATTTTTAGGCGATTGCATCAGAAACGGTTCAACCGAACTCGATATGCTCAGCCCGGCAACCGATTACAAAAAAGTTTGGACATCCAACGAACGCGAACACTTCGCTTTTTACATTTTTCATCAAGGAATCATCGGTTTTTTGCTCTGGAAGTGGAAATTTGCCGTGATTGGTCGTTTGCGTAAGTTAAAGAAAAAAATTCGCTAGGAAAATTAAAATAAGATGGCAAATTCAAAATTATTAATAAATCCTGCCTCTATTGTTCGCGCATTGGCAATAACTGCTTTTGTTATGGTACTTCTGAGCATCGCGGCAGTCTCGGCAGACGGTTTAACCGGACATAATTCGGTCATTCTCCATAAGGCAGTCAAATTTTTTTATGTTGACTTTGAACTAAACGCTCCCTCTTTTTTCTCGACGTTAATATTACTGATCGCTTCGGCGATTCTGGCAGTTATTACGATCCTCAAAAGACAACAAAAAGATCTAAATACGGCTGAGTGGGCGGTTCTTTCGATCGGATTTCTGGCGATGGCATTTGATGAACTACTTTCCGTTCATGAAAAAATGATCGAGCCGATGCAAGAATTATTGGGCAACAAAGATCTTGGTATTTTTTATTTTGCGTGGGTAATCCCGATGGGCATTCTGGTCCTCTTGCTGGCTGTTTTCTTCTTAAGATTTTGGTGGAATCTTCCGCCGAAAACGAGGCTTCAATTTATGATCGCAGCGGTAATTTTCCTTGGCGGCGCAGTCGGTTTTGAACTTATCGAAAGCAAACACAGCGAGATTTATGGAATTGACACTGTGACCTACATCATTCTTGTAACCATTGAAGAAAGTCTCGAAATGCTGGGTGTAATAATTTTCATCAATGCATTGTTTACATATATCAAAGAGACCTTCGGAGAATTACAATTACAACTTGATAATTCACCGAGCGAATCTGGGTTGCCGGCTTTAAGAAAAGTTAAGAAACCTCAAATTACAGGGTTTCCCCAACAAACTACTTAAAATATGAGCAAAATCTTAATTGAGAAAGCGAATGAAGCTGATATTTTTGAATTTTTGGATGCGGATTGGCAAAGGCTTTTTGCCGCAAGCGAATGCGCTCCGTTTTTATCGCGGGAATGGATTTCCGCGTGGCACGAAAAACTCGGTTCAGACCGCGAAATTTACATTCTGAAAGCCTCACGAAACGATATCGTCATAGGAATCTTGCCGCTCTGTTTGCAAACGAAAAAGGTTCTTGGAATGACGTTTCGCAAACTCAGGTTTCTTGGCGCAGAGATCGGCGGCGCAGACTATTTGGATCTGATCGCGAGAGACGAGGACAAAGCCGATATTTGGGCGCAGGCTTTTGAATTTCTGCGCGATGAAAAAGATTTCGATTCGATAACGCTCGAAAATCTCGCGGAAAATTCCGGAACGATTTCGATTCTTGAAAATCTTTGCCAAAATGACAAAGCCTTTCGTTTTAAGACGGCAATTTCTTCGGTTTGTCCGCAGATAGATTTGGAATCGGGTTGGGAAATTGTTTTGAGCCAAAGCAAGCGTAAGGACAATTTTAAACGGCGTTTGAAAAAGCTCGAAAAATTGGAGAATTTCGAGTTTCGTTCGGTGACGGACAAAGCGGAAATCCCGGCGGCGTTTGAACGATTTGCATTTTTGCACGAAAAGCGCTGGGAAAAAGACGGCGGTTCGGAAGCGACCGGATTGCCGCAATTGATGGCATTTCATCGTGCGGCCGTCAATGAACTAGCCGAAAAAAATCTCGTCAGATTTGATGAACTCTGGGTTGAAGGTGCGTGTCGGGCGAGTGTTTACGGTTTAGAGCGCGGCAAAACTTTTTACTATTACAACGCCGGATACGATTTAGACTGGGCAAATAAAAGCGTCGGTTTGGTTTTGATCGGGCTTTCGATTCGCGCCGCAACCGCTCGCGGAAACACGCTTTACGATTTCCTGCGCGGCGAAGAAACTTACAAATTCGATTTGTCAAACTCGGAGGAAAACCTCATCACGATCAAATTAAATCGTCCGAATTTGGTTGTATCGGTCAATCAAACTTTTGAAGATCTATTGCTTTTCGCACGCAATTCGGTGAAAAGTTTATTGCCGGGCGAGACTGCCGTGAGGTTGCAAAATTTTAGAAGAAATTGGCTAAGAAACCGTAAAGCACGAACAGCTTAAAGAGACTCGATAATTTTATGAATTCAAAGGTTTCAATCGTCATTGTCGCCCGCAACGAAGAAGCGAAGATCGCCGAATGTATCAAGGCGGCGGGCGAAGCGGCAAGCCAGATCGGCGGCGCGGAAATAATCGTCGCGGATTCGGCCTCGACCGATAAAACCGTAGAAATCGCGCTCAAAATGGGGGCGAAGGTTTTGCGCCTTAAACCTGATTGGGAACTTTCGGCTTCTGCCGGACGGCACATTGGGACGCATTACGCGACCGGCGAATATATTCTTTTTATTGATGCCGATACATTGGTTTATGAAGGTTTTTTGGCGCCGGCGACCGCGGCCTTTACGCGCGATGAAAAGCTCGCCGGAGTTTGCGGGTTTCTTGATGATGCCAACGAAGGAATAGATGAATTACTCGTTTTTGAAGATCGCTTTGAAGTTGCGACCGACATCAAATGGATGCGCGGCGGCTGTTGTTTTTACCGGCGCAAGGCAATTCTGGAAGTCGGTTCGTTCAATCCGTATCTGCTGACCGAAGAGGAAGCCGACATCGGTTTGCGCCTGACGCGGGCAGGCTGGAAACTGCAAATATTGCCGGTACCGATGGCAGTTCACACACGCTGTACCGAAGATCTGAGCGGAAAAAGCATTTTGAGCCATCTTTCGCGCAATCTGTTTGCGGGCAGATTCGGCGGAACGACACGAACGGTCGGTTATGCGTTCAAAAACGGTTACGGGCTCGCATTTTGCCGACTTAGAATGCCGACCGCGATATTTTTTGTACTTTGGTTTTGCGTGATCTTAGCGACTTTCGTGAGTCCGTTCGGTGGGCCTTCCTATTTCGCGGCATTTTATATTTTCTTTCTTGGTCTCGTCGCAATAATTTTCAAAAAAGGAAATGTGCCGAAAACTTTCTTGTTTTTTGTTCTCAAACTGATCTACCTCGTAAATTTACTGCTCGGAATTTCAAAACTGAAATTTACATCGGTAAAAAATTATCCGCTTGATGTCGAGATTTTGGAAAATCAAAACGCGAAAGATTTTTCTCACCTAAATCAACATAAAGTTTTTCCGGTTTATAAACCGAATGTTTCAGATCAACCGCTCGAACTTTCCTGCGAAGGTTAATTTGCGTGATTTACTAATGTTACGCAAATGTGTTTTCAAGGGCTTCGCCCACAGATGTGCGGAAAGGCTGTGCCTTTCCGAAAAGGTTTATCCCAACTCTCTGAGGCTACGCCTCAAATGGCGGCATAGCCGCAAAGAAAATTGAGAAATTTGCTCGGAAAGGCAGAGCCTTTCCGCACTATCCGCGCGGCACAGCCGCAAATTCAAATCTTTTGCGTAACATCAGTAATTTAATGACAATCTACGCGACAATTTAATGTTTTGCGGTGCGAAAATACTTTTCGTTTCGGCTTTATGCTAAAATTTTTCTTTACTTTTTTATCGGAATCAAATTTATGACAGGCAACGAGATCAGACAAA
>JANLTD010000055.1:0-2090 GCA_031362765.1 Acidobacteriota bacterium
CGCTGATCTTCGATGAAGTGGTCACCGGGTTCCGCTGTCACCAAGGTGGCGCTCAAGCATATTTTGGTGTCAAAGCTGACATGGCCACCTATGGAAAGGTCGTCGGCGGAGGGATGCCGATCGGAATTCTCGCTGCAATCATTATTGGTTTCGCGTTAAAAGAGCCGAAACTGACCGAAAAACCGAATATTGATTATGCCGGTGCAGGATTATTGATGTTAGCGATCAGTCTATTGATGCTGGCACTGGTCGAAGGCGGCGCGTCAATTGCAACGCTTCTGACTCTCGAAAACACATTGCTAATGGTCGGCGGAATTGTATTGCTTTTGATTTTCTTTTGGGTCGAAAAACGCGCCAGAGATCCGATTATTCCGTTTGCTCTTTTTAAGAATCGAACGGTTTCTGTCGCCGTCGGTGCGGGATTTTTGGGCGGCGTGGCGATGTTCGGCGCGATTTCGTTTATTCCGCTTTTTGCACAAGGCGCGTTGGGTTCGACCGCGACCGAAGCCGGTTCGCTTTTAACGCCGCTGATGCTCAGTTGGGTTTCAATGTCGGTCATCGGTGGACGTTTACTGCTCAAAGTCGGGTATCGAAATATTACAATTATCGGATTTGCTGTATTATCAATCGGATTTGTCTTTCTCGCATTGTTTCAAAGAGATACGCCGCGATATTGGCTTTATATCGATTTAGCATTGATCGGCTCAGGTTTGGGACTCACAATGCTCACGCTTTTGATTGCCGTCCAACAAGCCGTTGAACGATCAAAACTCGGCATCGCAACTTCGCTAAATCAATTTTCAAGAGCCATTGGCGGCGCGTTTGGATTAGCAATTATGGGCGCATTTTTGACCGCCGGCCTGGCTACTCAGTTAAATGAAGTTGCAAACAGTGGTAATGCAAATTTGACCGTTGAGCAAGCCGTTGCTTTTTCCGAAAATCCGAACGCAATGATTGACCCGAACGCAAAAGCAAAAATTACGCCGGAAACACTTGTTATTCTGCAACAAGCTATGGCGGCTTCAATTTATCGTGTCTTTTGGGTTTGCGCAATTCTTTCGGTTCTTGCGTTGGGGGTCGTGTTTTTTCTGCCGAAAGAGCACAAAAAAAAAGATGTCGAAGATACCATGCACGTTTCCTCAGATTGCGGTGAAAGAATGCTGATGGCTGAGCATACGACAATTAATCAACGAAATCAGCCGGAAGCTTGAATCATGAAGTTAAATGTCGTTTAGGTTTTTTCTTCATATCCGATCAAATTTGAAATTCTTGCCGCGGAATTTTTTAGCATCTCGACGATTTTCGGTAAATGCGTTTCGTCCAGCCGATTGATCGTATCGGACGTTCCGAGCGCCGCCACAATTTTTCCTTGCGAATCAAAGATCGGTGCGGAAACGCAACGCACGTCAAAACTGTTTTCTTCATTATCAACTGCAAATCCGTAAGCTCTCACATTTTCGAGTTCCTTCAAGAACTTCTTTTGATTCGTGATGGTTTTCGGCGTTTTCTTCTCCATTCCGCGCAGTTCTAAAATCGCGGTCACTTGTGCGTCGGTCATTTGCGAAACCAGAATCTTGCCGATCGCGGTCGAATGAACCGGCAGACGATGTCCGATCCAGATGTCCATCTTGATAAAACTATTTGAGTTTTCTACTTTTTCGACATAAACCGCCCGTCCGTTGTCCAAAACCGCCAAATGCGTCGCCAAATTCGTGCGCTTGACGAAACTTTCCATGATCGGTTTGGCAACTTCCCGAATATCAGTATGCGTCGCCGATTCGCGTGTCAAACCCATTAATTTCAATCCCAGGCGATATTTTCCCGAATTTACTTCGCGCGTCAGATAACCGCGATTTTCCAGGATCCGCAAAATGTAGCTCGCCGAACTTTTCGGGATCTTTAGCCGCCGGCTGATGTCCGAATTGGTCAAACCGCTTGTGCTGTGCGCGACCGTTTCAAGTATCGAAAGCGTCCGCTCAACCGTATTTTTACTTTCAGTCATTTGTAGAATTTTATGTAATGCGTCAGTAAAGAGTTTGGTTTGCCTACGAAACACACGAAAAATACGAAAATAGGCCAAATAAATTCTT
>JANLTD010000142.1:0-3525 GCA_031362765.1 Acidobacteriota bacterium
ATCCCTCATCCTTCATCCCTCATCCCTTAGAATAGCTGGCACGAATAATCGTCTTAATGTTCCCGCGCACGTGAAAATCGCCTTCCAGCTCAACCTGCAACGGGTCGCACGCCTTGACGAAATCTTCCAGAATAATATTGATTACGTGTTCGTGAAAAACTTTTACTTCGCGGAACGAATTGATGTAAAGTTTCAGACTTTTGAGTTCGATACAGCGTTCCCGTGGAACATATTTCAAACGAATGACCGCAAAATCCGGAAAGTCGGAAAACGGGCAAATCGCCGTAAATTCGGGGATTTCAAAATCAATCCAGATCTCGCGTCCCTCGTATTCGTATTTGAAAGTGTCGAGCGCAACAAGATTCATTTCCCCGCGCGGTGTTGAACGAATATCGAGGTTTTGCTGATTGGTCGGCGGTAAATTGTAATTATCTAACATATAAAACTTCTCTCGGTTTTTATCAAAACAGTCATTCTAACATTTCGAAAGGGGAAAAGGGAAAAAGTTTAAAAGGGAAAAAGTTTGTTCACTTATGTAATTCCAACTTTTTCCCTTTTAAACTTTTTCCCTTTTAAACTTTGAGTTTTTTGGCACTTGCCAGATCGTTCACGCCGCGAGTTTGCAGGTCTTCGAGCAGATTGATAAATATATGAGCGGTTGCGCGGGCATCATCCGAAGCGCGGTGATGATTGACAAGCAAAACCGAGTAATGATTGGCGACCGTATTCAGCCGGTGATTTTCAATATGCGGTAATAATTTTCGCGAAAGCTGAACGGTGCACAAGAAAGGGTTGGCAACCCGGAAATTTTCGTAAATTCGGCCGATCTCGTGATTCAAAAAACGCATATCGAAATTTGCGTTGTGCGCAACCAGTACCGAATCGCCAATAAAATCGAGAAAATCAGTGGCAATTTCGTGAAATTTCGGTTCGTATCTAACCATTCGGTCGGAAATTCCCGTCAGCTGCGTGATAAAAAAAGGAATCGGCGTTTCAGGATTGACCAAAGTATGAAATTCATCCGCGATCGCGCCGTTTTTGACGCGATACGCGCCGATTTCCGTTACGCGGCACGGCGGAGTTTTCGCGCCGGTCGTTTCAAAATCAAAGACGACATAATCGGTTTCACTCAAATCCCGATTGGCAAAACTTTTCTCAACAAGCTCGACCGTATCGTCATTCATTTGCAGACGCGGATCAATTTCGATCATATCCGAAACAAGCATTTTTGCTAAACCCGGTGCGGGTTTGCGAATCTTCATAACATAATCAACGACCTTGACAGCCGAAGCGCGGCCGCCTGAGGATTGTAAAAGTTGAATCGTTTCGTTGATTAATAATGAATCAGATATTAAGTTAGGATATGTCGCCATCTCTTCTTGATTTTAGCGTGAAAAATTGAAACCGCAAGCATAAACAAAACGAATAAAGGAATTTACGCATATTTTAGGAGATTTTAGTTATGAAAGAAGAAAATATCAAAGCGGTCGAAGCTTATCTGAATGCTTTGCAGGTCAAAGACCTGAGCCTCGCGCCATTTGCCGACGGCATCTTATTTGAAGACCCGATTGCCGGAAAACATCGCGGCGCGGAAAATTTCAGAGCGTTCTTATCCGGATTTTTGCCCGCGATAAAAGATATTCGCATTCTCAGCCACATTTGCGAAGCCGATTTTGTCGTTACGCATTGGGAGGTTGACGGCGTTTTTGGAATTGTTACAATTTTAGAAAAGTTTCGCGTGTGTGACGGCAAAATTACCGAAGCGATCGGATATTACGATCCGCGGCCGATTTTAGGAAGCTGAGAGAGTTGTCGGCAGTCGGCAGCGGCAGTTGGCAGTTCAAAAATTATGAAGTCTGAAAAAATTTTAGAACATTTCCGCCAGACAAACGCGCTGCTCGAAGGACATTTTATTCTTTCAAGCGGACTTCATAGCCCGAAGTACTTGCAATGTGCATTGGCTTTGCAGTATCCGTTTGACGCGGCAAAATTCGGGCGGACGATCGCCGAACATTTTACCGATTCAAATATCGAAACAGTCGCTTCGCCCGCGATCGGCGGACTCGTCATCGGTTACGCCGTCGCCCAAGCTTTGAATGTCCGGTTTATCTGGACGGAAAGACAAAATGGCGAAATGACGCTCCGACGCGGTTTTTCGGTCAAGGAAAATGAACGAATTTTGGTCGTCGAGGACGTTATCACAACCGGCGGCTCGACTCGTGAATGTATTGCGGCTTTGGAATCTCGCGGCGGGCGCGTCACCAATGCGGCTTCGATCATTGACCGCAGCGGCGGCGCGGCCGACGTTGGCGTTCCGCGCATCGCACTCGTCAGTCTCGACGTCCCGAGCTACGAAGCCGAGGATTGTCCGCTGTGCAAACAAGGAACTGTGGCGATGAAACCCGGAAGCCGGCAAGTGTAAAAGCAAAAAGGTAAAAGGTAAAAGGCAAAATCAGATTTATGAAAAGCGAAATTGTCGAACATTTCTGGAAAGAGTTTTGCGGTAAAAATCCGCACGTAAAAATAGATGAGCCTTTTCAGGTTTGGTTTTTCGGCAACACTTCGGAAATGGCGCGTGCGCTTGCCGAATTGGTAATTTCCGGTAAAAAACGCGCGACGGCAAGCCTAGTCGAATTTAACGAAACGCATGCGGAAGTTGCGCCGGTTGATAACGGTTATAGCGTCGTCACAGATTTTGAAGGCAATCCGCTCTGCATCATTCAAACAACCGAGATCCGGCATGTACCTTTCACAGAAGTTGATTCAAAATTTGCATTTGACGAAGGCGAAGGCGACCAAACACTTGAAGACTGGCGTGAAGGTCATTGGCGTTATTTTACAAAAGAAGCGGCCGAATTTGGCTTGGAATTCAACGCAACGTCGCTTGTTTGCTGTGAACGATTTCAACTATTATTTCCAAAATGAATTTCAAACTTCTCATCCAATACGACGGCACGGATTTTCACGGCTGGCAGGTGCAGGCGGGCGAGCGCACGGTGCAGGGCGAATTGCAGCGGGTTTTGTCTTCGCTCGAAGGCGGCGCAGACGTTTTTGTCTGCGGCTCGGGACGAACGGACGCCGGCGTTCACGCCGAAGGTCAGGTTGCGAATATCAAACTTAAACGAGCATTTACGCCCGAAAAACTTCGTGCCGCGATCAATGGGAATCTGTGGCGCGATCTACGGATATTATCGGTCGAAAAAGCGGAAGACGATTTTCACGCCCGATTTTCGGCACGCAGTAAAACGTATCTTTACCGCGTTGTCAATACGCCGGTGATTTCGCCGTTTTGGGCGCGTTACGCGCATCACGAAGCGCGTCCGCTCGATGTCAACCGAATGAACGAAGCGGCACGGCTCTTTTTAGGCGAACACGATTGGACGGCGTTTTGTTCAGCGCAATCCGATAGCGAAAACAAGGTGCGAACCATTTCGGAATTTTCGGTCGAATCGCAATGGGACGCGCGCGCACAGGCTTCGATCATTCAATTTCGCATCACAGGCAACGGATTTTTGCGTTATATGG
>JANLTD010000143.1:0-2341 GCA_031362765.1 Acidobacteriota bacterium
TTGCCTTTTCCTTTGCGTCCTTCGTGTCCTTTGCGGTTAAAAAATCCATCGCATGCAAGCCATCAAACGCATCGCGGGCATAGAAAAGTTTGCCGTTGTAGATCGGGATCAGATCATTGTCAACGTATTTTCGATTTAGAGCCGCGCCGCCCAAAATTACGGGAACATTTACGCCGCGTTCGTTCATAATTTCGAGATTGTCGCGCATTACGAGCGTTGATTTGACGAGCAATCCCGACATTCCGACAGCATCGCAATGTGTTTCAGATACGGCCTTTAAGATATCGTCAATTGGCTGTTTAATACCCAGATTGACCACTCGGTAACCGTTATTGGTCAGAATGATGTCAACCAGATTCTTGCCGATGTCGTGAACGTCACCTTTAACCGTCGCCAACACCATCACTCCTTTCGATTGTTCGCCCTCGACCTTTTCCATAAACGGTTCGAGAAATTTGACGGCCGCTTTCATCACTTCGGCCGACTGCAAAACGAAGGGCAATTGCATCTGTCCCGAACCGAACAGATCACCGACGATCTTCATTCCGCCCAAAAGAATATCGTTGACGATTTCGAGCGCGGGATACTTTTCCAAAGCCTTCTTCAGATGGTCTTCGAGTTCGATCTTTTCGCCGTCAATGATGTGATGTTTGAGTTTTTCTTCGATTGACAAATTGCTTGTGTCAACCTTCATTGATTTCGCAGTTTTGCCGAGAAACATAGTCGTAAATTCGCCGAGCGGATCGTATGTGCAAATATCGCCTTCAAATTTCCGTCTGTCGTAGATCAATTCAAGCGCAACCTCAATTTCGTGTTCGTTGAAACGATTGAGCGGCAGAATTTTTGACGCATTAACGATCGCTGAATTCATTCCGGCTTCGACGCATTCGTGCAGGAAGATCGAATTCAAAACGATACGCGATGCCGGATTTAGTCCGAACGAAACATTGGAAACCCCCAAAATAATATTCGCATCCGGCATTTCTTCGTGGATGATTTTGATTGATTCTATCGTAGATTTGGCGTTGGCGCGGTCTTCTTCAATACCTGTCGAAATCGGTAAAGCCAACGGGTCAAAGAAAATATCGTGCGGTTCGATTCCATACGTCGTCGCTTGTTTGAAGGCGCGGCGGGCAATTTTCACTTTATCTTCGGCGGTTCGCGCCATTCCTTCTTCGTCAATCAAACCGATGACGATCGCCGCCGCATATTCTTTGGCGAGTTCCAAAAGACGTAAAAAACGTGGTTCGCCGTCTTCGTAATTGGTTGAATTCAAGATACATTTGCCGCCCGCAAGTTTTAATCCGGCTTCCATTTTTTCCCACTCGGTCGAATCGAGCATCAACGGAATTTTAACGTTGGTGACGAGCTTTGAAACAAGTTCGTGCATATCGGCAACGCCGTCGCGCCCGACAAAATCAACGTTGACGTCCAAAATATGGGCGCCTTCCCGTTCCTGTTCCTTCGCTAATTTTATCAGTCCGTCCCAATCTTCGGCGTTTAGCAGATCACGCATCTTTTTCGAGCCGGAAGCATTGACGCGCTCGCCGACGATCAAAAACGAATTATCCTGCGTGTAAGGCTGTGAGAAATAGATCGAAGAAGCCGACGGCGTAAATTTCACGTCGCGCTGTTTTGGCGAAACGCCCTGCATTTTTTCAACCGTCTGACGCAGATGCTCAAACGAAGTTCCGCAACAGCCGCCGACAATATTTGCGCCAAAATCTTTGGCAAAATGTTCGACTTTGCGCGAAAAATCTTCTGCCGTTTCGGTGTAAAATTGTTGTCCGTCTTTGACTTCGGGCATTCCCGCGTTCGGCAGCACGGAAACCGGAAACGGCGAATTATCGCACAAGTATTTGACGTTTTCGGTCATTTGATCGGGACCAGTGCCGCAGTTCATCCCGATAATGTCAATCGGATACGGTTCGAGCGCGGTCAGCGCGGCGGCGATTTCCGTCCCGTTGAGCATGGTTCCGAAGGTTTCGATCGTGACCTGCGCGATCACCGGCAGTTTGACTCTTTGTTTCTCGAAAAATGCAAAGATCGAGGCCAGCGCGGCTTTCGTCTGTAAAATATCCTGACAGGTTTCGACGATAAACAGATCAACGCCACCGTCAAAAAGTCCGCGCACCTGTTCATCGTACGATTTCTTTAAATTCTCATAGGAAATATGACCGAGGGTCGGCAGCTTTGTGCCCGGTCCCATCGAACCGGCAACAAAACGCGGGAAATTGACAGTTGCGTAATCATTTGCCAAACGCTTAGCAATCTGCGCCGCTTTCAGATTGACATCGTAGGCTTTATCGGCAATTCCAAACTCGGTCAAAACGACCTCGCC
>JANLTD010000172.1:0-7864 GCA_031362765.1 Acidobacteriota bacterium
AGCCAGTAAAGCATTAAGACAATTAGGTTGGACTTTTGAGCAATCCCAAAATCCACAACTTGAAGAAAAAAATCTCTCAAATGAAAAAAAATTTGAAAAACTATTTCCGTTTATTGATAAACGCCGACATTTACAAGATATGGCAATCGAAATTGCGAAAGAATTAAAGAGTCCGGGAATTGCAGTGATCGAATCGCCGATGGGCGAAGGCAAAACCGAAGCGGCGATGTTTCTGGCGGAAACTTGGAATACAAATCTAAATCAAGAAGGCTATTATTTTGCCTTGCCGACACAGGCGACTAGTAATCAAATGTTCGGACGCGTCGAAAATTTTCTCAAAGGATGTTTTCCGAATCGCAACGTGCATTTGCAATTGACGCACGGACACGCTTCGCTCTCCGCCGAATTTGAAACGCTCAAAAAGAATTTTCAAAACATTCAGGGCATTCATGAAGAATGTTCTGGCGATGATTGTGTTCCGCATGTCGTCGCGGCAGAATGGTTCACTTATCGCAAACGCGCACTACTTGCGCCGTTCGGAGTCGGCACGGTTGACCAAGCGTTAATGGCGGTTTTGCAAACCAAGCACGTTTTTGTCCGGCTTTTCGGTCTGGCGCATAAAACCGTCATCATTGACGAAGTTCACGCCTACGATGCCTATATGTCCACACTGCTCGAACGCTTGCTCGAATGGCTCGCCGCGCTCTCGTCGCCTGTCATTTTGTTAAGTGCAACTTTGCCGATCCAACGCCGAAATAAATTGATTGAGGCTTATCAAAAAGGTTTAGGAGTTGGAACGGGCGAAATTCAAGAAGCAAAATATCCACGAATTTCCTACGCTACTGATTCAACGATAAACGTCAGACATATTGAATCTTCGGCTAAAACTCAAACTTTACATATTGAAAAAGTTGAAGATGAAAAGTTCATCGAAAAGCTAAAAGTAAAACTTGAAAAAGACAAAAGCGGTTGCGTAGCAATCATCTGCAACACGGTCGGGCGTTCGCAAGACATTTACAACCAACTTTCAAATTACGCATTTTTCGCTGACAAAATTGATTTACTTCATTCACGCTTTCGTTTCTGCGACCGCGAAGAACGCGAAGACAGAATTCTAAAAAGATTCGGTAAGCCCGACGAAAACAACGAAAGTCCCTATCGCCCGAAATGTTCGGTTTTGGTTTCAACTCAAATCATCGAACAATCGCTCGACATTGATTTCGATCTAATGATTTCCGACCTTGCCCCGATAGATCTGCTTCTCCAACGCGCAGGCAGACTTCATCGGCATGACAGACCTGAAAGAAAAGAAAGCAAAGAGTTTAGCCAAGCAATACTTTGGATAATTCAGCCGGAAATAAAAGATAATTTGCCTGATTTTGGCGTGCACAAAGTCATTTATGCCGAACATATTTTGCTTCGCACTTGGTTGGAATTGAAAAAAAATGATTATGAAAAAATCGAAATACCGAAAGAAATTGAAGATTTGGTTGAAGCTGTTTATAACAAAAAGCGCGAATGTTTTGACGAAAATTACAAAGCGGTTTGGGACGAATCCAAGTCGGAGATGGACGAAAAATTGGATGCTAAAAAGCAAAGAGCAGAATTTTTTTCAATTATGGAAGCGAATGAATCGGATTTGTTTGCCGTTAAACTTATGCACTTAGACGAAGACGACCCGCCGGAAAAACATAGAGATTTGCGGGCAGCAACCCGCGACAATGATTTACCGAGCGTTTCGGTAATTATTTTAAAGCATGATGAAAGACAAAATCTTGATTTGGAAATAAATCCCGACGAAGAAACAACCGAATTTCTTTTGCGGCGTGAAGCCAAGATTTCAAAATTCGGCCTAACTGATAAAATTATTGATTGTGTCGGATTAAAACCGAAAGGCTGGAAAAAATCACAGTATCTGCGACATTATAGGCTTTTAAGACTCAATTACACTAACGAAATCAAAATTGATAAATACATAATTTCGCTCAAAGAAGATTTGGGTATTGTCATAGATGAGGAGAATAAAAATGGATAAGTTTAATTTGATTGATAAGCCTTGGATTCCGTGTTTGATGATTGAAACAGGCAAAATAGAATTGCTCGGCTTATCCTACACTTTGACAAGAGCCCGTGAAATTAAAGAAATAGCGGATAATTCGCCTTTGATTGTCGTTTCTCTGCACAAACTTTTGCTGGCGATTCTTCACCGCAACTTTCAAACGAAGAGTTATGATGATTGGAAGAATTTGTGGCGCAAAGGATTTTGGGATGCGGAAAAACTGCGAGAGTATTTTGATAGTGATGGCTGCAAAGACCGATTCAATCTCTTCGATGATGAACGACCTTTCTATCAATATCCGACCGTTAAGAGTTCTGCAAAAGGCGATGAAGCAAAAAAAAATCCACTTGCAACCTTAATGCAAGAAAAAGCAAGCGGTCATAATGCGACTTTGTTTGACCATAATTTTGAAGCAAATCAACAAACTTACCCGCCTGAAATTGCAGCCCGTTACCTAATCGCACGGCAGTCTTTTTCGTTTTCAGGAACCGGATGCACTTATCCGTTCGGATTTTTTAATTCTGCTTTAATAAACGGTTTTAGCGTTTTGGCAGTTGGCAATAATCTATTTGAAACTCTTGCATTGAATCTCGTCAGATACCCGCATAGAAATACTTTTCCGTATCGAACCGATGATGACGGAGATATTTTAGATAAACCGTTTTGGGAAAGAGATGAATTGATTCAAGCGACCGAAAAAGACAGCAAAGGAACTAATTTGCTTGGTTACCTCGATTATCTGACTTGGCAAAGCCGTCGCATCAAACTTATCCGCGACGATAGTTCAGAAAATGCTAAATCTTGTCAGCTTCAACAAAATTTTAAGCTGAAAGAAAGCGAATTATTCTTTGATCCGTTTAAGGTCTATGGAGAAAGCAAAGATAGAAAAGCTAAAAAAGCATACTATACGCTTGACTTGAAAGAAGACAAAAGTTTGTGGCGCGACAGCCACACAATTTTTCAGCAAGCAAAGACAGACGACAAAGAATGGCGCAATCTTTTCAACCATTTAGGAGAAATTGAGAAATTTATTACCAATGGAGAAATCGAAGGAGAAAAAAAATACTCCATTTCAATCTTTGGAATTATCAACAATAAAGCGAGTGTCCTTCAATGGTCGCACGAAAGACTTCCGCTTCCATTAGCTTACTTAAAAGATACCGAGTTGCTGAACAAACTGGAAAAATCTATTAACTGTGCCGAAAAGTTTGGCGGTATCCTTCGAGATTCGATTAAGAAATTGAGAAAGAATCTCGACGAACAGGCTTGGAAATCATCAATCAGAAGCGTTAAACCGCAAGATAAAGATAAGCAAGAAAGCAAACTGATAAATCTTCTTCCCGCAATGCCCATTTACTGGTCAGGTTTAGAAGTCCGATTCAAAAAATTACTGTCCGATTTACCCGAAAAGCAAGAGGAAGCGATGCAAAAATGGTATCGGATTGTTGATAAAACGGCAAAAGATGCTTTTAACCAATCCGTAAATTCTCTGGGCAATTCGGCAAACGAATTAAAAGCTATCGCCAAAGCGGACGAAGAATTTGACGACCGAAGAAAAAATCTGAAAAAGGAATATGGTTTGTAAGAATAAAAACAAAAGGAGGTCAACTATGGAAGAAACGTCTATTAAACAAATTGATTTTGACGAGGAAGACAGAAAGTTTATCAATCATTTGAAAAAGTTCGTGCGAGAGAAAAATCGTGCGGCTTTGGCTAACTTGAGACGCGGTTTGGGGAAAAAACCGGGAACTGCGATGTAAATGTTTCCATACATACACCGCAAAATTCCGCCAACCAAAAACGAATCTGCGTATTTTCTTGTCGCCGCGCTGTTCGGGCTTTATCCCGATGCTGAAACGACGGAAGGCAATCTGGGTAAATCGCTTTTGATGCTCGAAGATAAAACTCAAGAGCAAAGATACAGTTCATCTGAAGATAATAAAGTTTCAAGCGTCGAAAGGCGATTTGTTGCTCTGCTTAATGCCAAAGAAGCAGATTTGCCGAGTCATCTGCGGCAGATTATCGGTCTTCTAAAGTCGAAAGAAATACCAATAGATTGGTTTCGGCTTTTGAAAGACGTTAAATTTTGGACAGATGAAGAAAATTACAATACCCAACGCCGATGGGCGAAAGGATTTTGGGGAAGAAAGAATTAATAAGATAAAGAAGGAGAAAAATAATTATGATTTTAGAACTACATTTACTGCAAAATTTTGCGCCGTCTAATCTTAACCGTAGCGATACCGGCGCACCGAAGGACTGTATTTTCGGCGGCGTTCGTCGGGCAAGAATATCGAGCCAATGCGCGAAACGCGCCATCCGCGAATTATTTGGCGATGAAAAATTGTTCCCGAAAAATGATTCCGAAGATGTTAAGAAATTACGCAAAGAGTTTAGAGAAAAGTTAGGCGAAAGAACAAAACGGCTGGCGAAACAAACTTTTTTCGAGCAATTTGTTGCCGCCGGAAACAGCGAAGAAGATTCGGAAAAAGTCGCCGAAGTCTTACTTGCCGGAATTTCCGTCTGGCTGGCTGATGAAAAGAAAACCGAGTATCTGCTTTATTTCGGCGGCGAAGAAATTAAGCGTTTTGCTGAGGTTGGGCTTGAAATGTTTTCAGAGTTGTTGGCAACTTACGATGAAATGCAAACGATAAAATCAGATAGCAAGAAGGATAAAAAACAGAAAAAGTCTGGAATAAAATCCGCTGTTGAAAAAACTATCGGGAAAAAACTTGACGATATGCTTAATGGCGAAAAAGTCGCCGACATCGCATTATTCGGCAGAATGTTAGCGGACTTGCCTGAAAGGAATGTCGAAGCCGCATCACAAGTCGCAAATGCCATTTCAACACACAAGACGAGCGTTGAATTTGACTTTTACACGGCAATTGATGACCTCAAACCTGACGATATTGCAGGCGCGGATATGCTCGGCATAATCGAGTTTAATTCCGCTTGTTATTACCGATATGCCAACGTCAACATTGAAAAGCTCGAAGAAAACCTAGCGGGTGGAAAAGCGCTTTTAGATAAACTCAAAGCCAACCGTGATGAAGAATCGAAAGAAACATTGACGACATTAAATGATTTTACAAAAATTACTATCGAAGCGTTTATGGGGGCAGCGATAGAAGCGATTCCGACTGGAAAACAAAATTGGTCTGCAACGCATGAGAAACCTGATTTTATTTTGGCAGTTGTTCAGGATACAGCAAAATGCTCAATGGCAAATGCTTTTGTCAAACCTGTGAAAGAAACCGAAGACAAAGATTTAATCGCTGCTTCGGTTGAAGCGTTTGAAAAGCGTTGGGAAAAAGTTGCAAACGGTTACGGCGATGATTCTTTCAAAAAATCGTTCAACATCTCAAATTACGAGATGAGTTTGCAAAGTTTCAAAGACGCACAGGAAACAAGTATTGAAGATTTGATTAAAAAAACGGTTGCCCAAATTTTCGACAAGGAGGCTTGAAAAAATTTATGCCGTACGTATTACTTTTACACTTTGTCGCGCCGATGCAATCGTGGGGAATTTCGAGCCGATTTCAAATCCGTGATACAGCGAAAGAGCCTTCTAAATCAGGCGTTGTTGGATTGCTCTGTGCCGCGCTTGGTGTTTCACGCGATGAGGCAAATGAGAAAAACGATTCATTTGTAGAAATAACGAAACTGAAAATGGGGGTTCGTGTTCTGTGCGAAGGCATGCCCGAAAGCGATTTTCATACAGCACAAAAAGTGGCAATAGCAGATTCTGAAATAAAAGTTACAAAAAAAATTAAAACTAAAAATACTGAATTATCAAAACGCCATTATTTAGCTGATGCGGATTTTCTGGTTGGATTGGAAAGTGACGATTTACCGCTTTTGGAAAGTCTGCAAAAGGCCTTGAAAAATCCAAAATGGCAATTATTTCTAGGTCGTAAAGCCTTTGTTCCATCTGAGCCGATTTATTTTTCAGATAACAATGAACCATTGCGAAACGGAGATTGCGAAACAGTTTTACGAGAATTTGAAATTGAGTGTAAATCAAAAGAACAACGCTTGATTATGGAAGATGAAAATGGAACAGAAGTTCGCCAAGACGTTCCGCTCGATTTTGCGAACAGGCGTTTTTCGATTCGGCGTGTTCGCACCGAGTTTATAAAACCAAAAGGAGGAGAAAAAGATGACGGAGATATTCTTAACGAAAATGATTTTGAATCCGAAATGTCCGCAAGTGCGGCGTGATCTGGGAAATCCGCAGGAATTGCACCGAACAGTTTCAAAAGGTTTCCCCGAAATCGAAAATCAGGAAAATTTGAAACATCACGAGCAAACCACTCCGCGCAATAAATTCAACATTCTGCATCGTTTGGAAGTTGACAAACATCGCGGCAGAGCGGTTTTGCTGGTACAGTCAACCGTCAATCCCGATTGGAGTTTTCTGCCTGCTGATTATGCGGATGAACTCAGGCAAAGAAGCGTTCATGAGCAATACGGGCGAATCGAAAACGGAATGACCTTGATGTTTCGTCTGCAAGCAAATCCGACAAAGCGTATCGGCAATTCCGACCAAATTGCTCACGAGCGTTTCAAAGATAAAAAGAATCGGCGGCGCGTCGAACTTCGCACCGATGAGGAAAGAATCAAATGGCTGAAACGCAAAGGTGAAGAAGTCGGATTTCAACTTGCAAATATCAAAGTTTCGCCAATCCCGAATGTCGCTTCGGTCGAAGAAGGAAAAATCAATTTCCGAAAAGAAAAAAATTCGCCCAAAATCACATTCGGCTCGGTCGTGTTTTACGGTGTTCTGGTTGTCACAGATGAGGTGAAATTCAAAGAATCAATCATCAGCGGAATCGGCACGGGCAAGGCTTACGGTTTCGGTTTGCTTTCGATTGCCAAGAGTCAAGATGTCTAAGGTCAGCGTTTTTAAGTTTTTAGGGATGATTGTTCGGATTATCAACCAACAAACCTTCGGCGGTCGCGGCAATATTCAGATGGTTATCGGCCGAAATGAAAGTCAGCGGCGAACCGCCGATTGAAGTTCTGTCTTGATTGGTTTGGATGGCAGATGCAAGTTGGACGGCATCGTAGCCGCGCAAAGTATGATTCTTTGCCAAAGCCATCGCCTTTTGAATAATTTGCGGAGTAGTTTCAACTAATACATAACGGTTTGAGAATTCTCTTTCAAATCTGTTGACAGCTTTGGTTGTCGCAGCAGTTGTCAGAGAACCGACCCGCATTCTTTTGGTTAATGCGGCAACTACTTCAACTCCGGTAATCCGTGCCAAATAAAGACGATTCCTTGCAGACGGACGAACAAGGCTGAAAACCCAATTGGTACCGATTTCTTTGGCATATCGTTTGACCAAAGAACTGCTGTCGAAGAAAAGTGTCGGCACTTATTCGCGTTCCTCCAGAATTGTTTCGGAAAGCGGTTTGCCAATTACTTCAACGGGCGCGTAGGTTTCTTCTTCTTTGTCTTTTGAACGCTTAGGAATTTCGCTGATGAGACCTTTGGCAAGCAGGATTTGTTCAATTTCGTCTTCGCTTGGAGCAAGAGAAGAAGCTTTTCTCAAGTTTTTTTGCAAAGTCTTGACAATTTCCATTTGAACGCTGGTTGGAAATGTTTGAACTGTGCTGATAATTTCTTGCGGAGTTATTTCCATAATTTTTGCCTCAACCAAATCGGGATTATATATGTTTTAGCGCGAATTATCAATAAAAAGGAGTACACAAAATGCGATTAAAAGACCTTAATACTTTACCGAAAGTGCGTGACAGTTTTAGTTATTTGTATGTCGAGCATTGCAAAATCGAGCAGGA
>JANLTD010000223.1:0-3498 GCA_031362765.1 Acidobacteriota bacterium
ATTGCCGTTTTTAAAAGAGGATGGCAAAATCCGCAAATGGACATTTATTTTGGGCGAAAACGGTTGCGGCAAAAGCACCATTTTAAGGGCGGTCGCCTTACTTTTAGCGGGAAGCGAAGCATTGCCCGAACTACTCGGAAATCCTGATTCATGGATTCGCAACGGCGAGTCGGAATGTTTGATTCACGCTGATTTTGAAAATAAAAAAGGAGAAAGCCGGACAATTGACTTAAAACTCAGACGCGGCGAGCTTTTGAAGGAAACTTTCGAGCGTAATCGTGAAACGCTGAATGTTTTGGATGAAGCACTTTCGCATACCTCCAGAAGCTATCTGACAATCGGCTACGGTGTTTCGCGTCGTTTAAGCAACGATAAAAGTCTTTCGAGTTTAAGCAACAATATCTTTCGACATTCGCGGGCAAGTTGTGTCGCAACACTGTTTCAGCCGGATGCAACTCTAAATTCGCTGGAGCAATGGGCGATGGATTTAGATTATCAGACTTCGGGGGCGGGCATCGAGCTTATCAATTCCGCGTTGCAGGATTTGCTGCCCGAAATTGATTTTTACAAAATTGACAAGGTCAACCGGCAATTGCTTTTCAAAACACCTGACGGCATTTTGCCTCTATCGGCTTTGAGCGACGGGTATCAAAATGTTATCGCCTGGTGCGGCGATTTGCTCTTTCGGATCACATCTACTTTCAAAGATCATAAAAATCCGTTCGAGGCTCGCGGGCTTTTGTTAATAGACGAAATTGACCTGCATCTGCATCCGCTTTGGAAGCGTAAATTAGTAGATTTTTTGACAGTCAAACTGCCGAATTTTCAAATTATTGCAACGACGCATTCAGCTATTACCGTTCACCAAGCGGGCGAAGGCGAACTTTTTATGCTGCGGCGCAAAGAACCGGATAGCGCACCGACTCTGACGCATTTTGAAGGCGCGCCGCGTGATTTAAAACTTAATCAATTATTAATCAGTCCGATTTTCGGACTTGAAAGTTCCGATTCTTTAAAGGTCGAGGAAATTAAAAACAAATATCGTGATTTGAGTTCTAAACACGCGCTTTCGTTATCTGAAAAGGAAGAATTTTCACAGGTCAAAACCGAAATAGAATCTTTGCCGACCTCGGATTATCTTCCGCAAGAACAGCGACAGATAGACTTGCTTGAGGAAATTCAGAAAGCATTACTGAACAAATGAATTTTGGAGGAATTCTCAATGATTCAACTGAAACGAACACGAATCGCACAAGCCATCGCGGTCGGACTTCGCGGCGCACGGCGAAAAGAAAAAGCCATCGCGCTTTTGAAGCAGTTTTATAGCGGAACATTTGAGTTCAAAAGCGATTACTGGAAAAAAGCAAAAGACCAATTAAAGGTTGAATCGAATGGAAAATGTGCTTATTGCGAAACGCCGACAGACGTTGTGGCACACGGTGATGTCGAACATTTTCGCCCGAAAAGCAAATATTGGTGGTTGGCTTATTGTTATGATAATTACAGTTATTCGTGTCAAATTTGTAATCAGGTTTATAAAAGCGATAAGTTTGAGAAACAAGGCGCGGAATTAGTGCCGCCGCAAAATCTTCCGGCGATTGAACCCGACGATGCCGAAAAAGCGTTAATTGCTCATCTTTTATTTCCCGATCCGCTGAATGATGCAGATGGATTTCCATATGCCGATTTCAAAAATGTTTGCGAACAGGAAAAACCGCATCTCGTTGACCCGTATATGTTTGACCCGGAATCGTTTTTCAAATGGGAAGTTTTGGAAGTCGGCACTGAACTTCGGGAACTTCGGATCGCGGCACGAGACGAAACGCAACAATGTCAGAATGCCTTCAGAGCGGCGAAAGAAGATTTGGGCTTAAACCGTGAAACGCTCTGCAAACAGCGTTACCAAAAATATAAAACCTTAGAAACCTTCAAAATAGCCTTTGAATCTGTTGAAATACCGCAACAAATTCGTGATGCGGTTAAGGTAGAATTGCAGAAAATGACAAGTAACGAAGCGCCGTTCGCCGGGATGGCGCGGTATTTTGTGAAAGATGTTTGGAACTTGAATTTACAATAAAAGTAATTGATTAGGTTTTGAAACAATTTCACCTCGTTTTATGTTTTCTGTAAGTCAAATATGTTAATAGACATCACCCCTTTAAAAATATCTCGCGATTACCGCTATTTGTTTTTTGGTCAACTCGTGTCGTTTTTTGGTTCGATGATGTCGTTTGTGATCGTGCCGTGGCAAATGTTTCATTTGACCGGTTCAAACGAGATGGTTGGCTATATTTATCTTGCCGAATTTGTTCCGATGGTGACGCTCGCATTTGTCGGCGGTGCGTTGGCAGATGCGCTCGACAAACGCAGAATGATCCGTCTGACAGAGATCGGTCAAACCGTCGTTACTATGATTCTCTTGACGAATTCCTTTCTACCGAATCCGCAAATTTGGGTTTTATTCGTCGCGGCAGCACTTCACGCCGGACTTGCCGCGCTTCAGCGTCCGGCTTTTGAATCGTTGATCCAAAAAATAATCCCCGACAATTTGATGTCGGCGGTCGCGGCGCTTAATTCTTTGAGATATAATTTTGGCGCAATTATTGCCCCTTCGATCGCCGGAATCATAGTTTCCCAATTTACCGCAAGCGCGGCGTATGCAATTGATCTGGTTACTTTTATTGCGTCATTGATCGCCGTGTTCGCGATCAGTTTTGTGCCTTCACCCGAAAATGCCGAGCGTCCGAGCCTCAAAAGCATCATCGAAGGCTGCCGTTACGCGCTTCGCCGCCGCGAACTTCTCGGAACATATCTGATTGATATTTGCGCGATGTTTTTTGCGTTTCCGCAGGCACTTTATCCGGCATTAGCAATGATGTATGGCGAAAAATATCTCGGACTTTTTCCCGCCGCGCTCGCGATCGGAATGCTTGTCGGCAGTTTAACGTCAGGCTGGACAAAAAATGTTCACAAACACGGTTTGATGGTCGCAGTTGCCGCCGCGTTGTGGGGCGTTGGCATCATATTCTTCGGAATGGCAAGCAGTATCTTCGTCGCGTTGATCTTTCTTGCCGCGGCGGGATTTTTTGATATGATCAGCGGGATCTTTCGGATGACGATCTGGAATCAAACGATTCCGAATTACCTGCGCGGACGACTCGCCAGTCTTGAAATGATAAGCTATCTGACAGGACCGATGCTCGGCGGCGCGAAAATGGGAATCATCGCCGAACGCTTCGATGTCAGAACCGCGCTTGTTTCGGGTGGTGTTTTATGCGTGGTGACGGTCGTGCTTTCTTCGCTCTTGCTGCCGAAATTTATTGCCTATGACGGACGCGAAGGTGTCAGGCAAAAAGAAATAGAAGAAGCCGAACGTTCCGAGTTATTACGAGTTTCGGAAGGAGAATTTTAAAATTTTATGGCGATCTTACGAAAAAGAGAGATTGATAGTTTAGAGCAGATGAACGCGGAAGAACTCGAAGAGTTTCTGGATTCACT
>JANLTD010000274.1:0-2290 GCA_031362765.1 Acidobacteriota bacterium
CTTTAATAGCGTCTATATTTAAACGGGGGTTTTGATAAACCAAACTGCAGTTAGTACATTTGACGTAAAGAAACTTTCCTTCCTTTCCGGTTAAGTCCTCTTCCCCGATCAAAAATTCAGTGCATTCGCTTTCTCCACAAACATAACAATCAACCGTCTCATATTGAAAATGAGCGGGATTTTTTAATTCCTGAATTCTGTTGGAAGGATTAAACATCATAATTGATCAATAATTATCCTAAAAACTAAAAAACACAATAGGTATAGATAGGGATAGCCCTTCATATTAAAGAAATTCCAAACTAAAGACAAAGACAATAAAAGAAAAAAAATAAGGGTACTTAGACCATTTACCTTCCCCGCCAGGATCAGGATAAAAGAAAACACCTGCAAAAAGTAGGAATATTTTATCCGGATGGGAAATGTTTTGTCTTCCATGCTTTCAAAAGCAACAAAAGCCAAAAACAATGCCAGTGCGGGAAAGACAAAGTGTTCCCCGATTGTTAAGGCTGAAAAATCAGAAGATTGGAGTAGCATAAAAACAAACGGATATTTTAATAAAGGAAGCAATCCGGCGCCGGTTTTGTTGGTGATGAACAATAAATAAAGCAGGTGATTGATTGTCATAAAACCGAACAAACACAAAGCCAGGTAGTTAGAAATAAAAAAAGCAATACCCAATAAAAGGCAACAAAAACAAATCAAATAATAAAAAAGTGTTTTTCTTGTGACCGGTTCGGTATAACTCCGATCGGGTTTCCCCCGATCATTATTGGCCTGCAGGAGATCATCGTATAAACGAAAAACCAATAAAAAGACAATAAGTAAAACAACGGATATAAAAGAACCAACCTTCGATTCAGGAGCGGAGCCGCTAAATAAGAAAATAAAAATTGCCAGAAGTATCAACCGGAGAGGTTGAATTCTTTGTTGGACGTAGGTGGTCAATACTTTACTCACAAATGGTAATTTCGCCGGTATTGGCATTTAAAATTATCCAATCACCATCTTGGATAATGGTCGTGGCTGAATCGACACCAACTATCGCGGGTATCCCAAACTCTCTTGAAACGATTGCCCCGTGCGACAGCATGCCGCCTCGTTCCACAATCAATCCACTGATCAAAGGGAACACGACCACCCATCCCGGATCCGTTTGCCTGGTTACTAAAATATCCCCTTTTTCCAATTTTCCAGCCTCTAACACGTTGGCCAACACTTTGGCCCGGCCTTCGATTACGCCGCCGCAAGCGCACATCCCTTCTAGGAAACCTTCTTTTTCGGATGTTTTACTTTTTTGCATGACATCACGCGGAGCGGCATTTATCCCCTGGCTCGTATGAAAATCATCGGGGTAAATTAGTTCAGAAGCCCGTAAAAATGAGGCTTTTCTTTCCTCAATGATTTGGGGCGTAATTTTAAACAACATCGATGAAGCGCTAAGATGTTCGGAAATCTCCGAATATGTCAAAAATAGAATATCCCCATCCTGTTTCACCAAACCTCTTTTGATAAATTCCTTTTCAATTTTATGGAGAACTTGCTTGAATCTAAAATACAAAAGGGCTTGTTTAAGTCGCACTCTCTCTCGGGACGCAATGCCTTGAGTAGCTCTTTTGACCAAAAAATTCAGGAGTCCGATTTGCAGCCGGGCTTTTGGTGAAAACCAACTGCATCGGTTTATGATCTTTTGTCTAAACTCTTTTTTGGCAGCCGTCGCTTCCAGAAATTTCTCTTGAATGATTTTCCCCGGATTTTGGTTCGGCAATTTTTCATATTGCTGTAAAAGAGCAATAAAACTATCCGGTTTTTCGATGTAATTTTCTGATGTTAGCATGAGCTCTCCCGAACAACGAAAACCCCAGTTTTCTAAATAGGAATGGATAGCCTTTAAGATTTCTTCAGAGGAATTATTGTTTTGGAGCCAAATCAAAAATTCCTGAGCCCCTAATTTGTTAAAACTTTGATAGGTTTCCCGGTTGTTTCTGATTTTCTCGATCAGATCATACATTTCAATAATGGGCCGACTGCTAATTAAGCCGGGGATCGCCTGAATGAGTTTGTTCTGAATACCGGGTGCCTCATCGCCATAATAGTTGGAACAGAATTTCCCTAATAACCCATGGTAAGTCATCGCAAAAAAATCGGCCAGCGAAGCCCGGTACCAGCTGTGCATCCGGGTTTCAATAAAACCATGAAAACACGATCGAAGGTCTTCCATGACCACTGCTTTTTTTAATTGCCGGCTATAGTCATCAACAATCTTTTCGAATTCGTTGACGTTTTTCTC
>JANLTD010000288.1:0-1662 GCA_031362765.1 Acidobacteriota bacterium
TGTTTTTCTCGTTCTTCCGGCGCAAAGAGAATTATCCGATAATCGTTCCAAACGTGACGACCTGGAAAAAAAGCGGGAAGATGAACAACGCAGATACGGAACGGTGACCGATACAACAAAACGCGTCAATGAGTTGGCGAGAAGTGTTGACGATTTTGAAACGCGCTTTTTAACGACTGAAACCAACGGGAGAACCGGCCTTTACCAAGAACTTAACGGCCTGATTGCGGCGTATGGTCTGACGAATACGTCAGGTCCCGATTACGCGCCGCTCGCGATTGCCGACCAAACCCGCAACATTCAGCAATCCGACGAAGAAAAAGGCCGGTCAAAATTCATCAGTATTTATCCGGGCGTTTATGTGACGATGACGATTGACGGTTCGTATCAGAATTTGCGGCGGTTCATCCGCGAGATCGAAACCAGTAACCAATTTGTCGTGATCAGCACGATCGAGCTTGAGCCTTCGGAAAATAAAGAGAAGCAGGAAAATGATCAGACTGCGCCGACGCAGGCCGCGGCTAAAAACCCACCGTCGGGAAGTAATCCGACCGGGCCGAATCAGTTTGGCAATCCGAATACTTTTCAGCAACCGAACTTGGTGCAGCAACCCGTGACAAAAATTGACCGCGGTAAAACGCGCGGCGAAACCGTTACCTTACGGCTTGAATTAGCGGCGTATTTTCGCCGTCCGAATTTTCAATCGCAGTCTGACAAGACAAGCGCGCGGTAGTAATTTTTAGTATAAACACGATGAAGATTTTTGAGGGCAAAAGTCCGGCGGAAAGAAATAAGATCATGGCGGCAATTGTAATTGGCGTGTTGGCGGTGCTTGCCCTCGGCAATCTCATTTTCGCGCCTTTTGCGGGCAGTAAAAAGCCGGCGAACGCCAAACTTTCGCCGAGCCCGACCGCGACGGCTGCGACCAGTCGGAGCACCATTGCCCCTTCAATGCCAAAACCGGAAGAAATGGATGACGTGTATGTCGCAACGCCCGTCTTGATGCAGAATCCGCCCGCCGGCGCCGATGCCGGAAGAAATATTTTCGCGTTCTACGAACCGCCGATCCCGACGCCGTTCAGTCCGACACCGTTTGTTGTTAAGGATACGCCAACTCCAAAGCCGCCGACGCCGACGCCGACACCGCCTATTCCGGTCAGCTACATCAGCAAACAAACTGCTTACGCGGGTGAAAAAGGCTTTAAGCTTGAGATTGGCGGTGATAAGTTTGCGCCCGATACATATATTTATTTCAACGGACAACAATTGCCGACAGATTACATCAGTCCGCAGAAACTGTCGGCGGACATTCCGGCAAATTTTATCGCGACCCCCGGGCAAAAAATAATCGAAGTTCGTTCGGCTGACGGCAAACTATATTCCAATCAGGTCAGTTTTAACGTTCAGGCACCGCCGTTGCCGCAGTTTCAGTATCTCGGGATCGTTTCGCGCAAACGCGGCAACAACGACACCGCATATATTCAGGAACAGGGAAAAACTGTGCCGACAAGTGCGCGTCTCAATGATATTCTTGGCGGACGCTTTCGCCTCGTCAGTATTGCACCGTCCAGATTGCTTGTGCAGGACATCAATTTAGGTTTTACGCATCCGGTCGATCTCGTGAAAGGTACGGGACAAAGTTCGACGACGACGACGCGGCCG
>JANLTD010000332.1:0-3658 GCA_031362765.1 Acidobacteriota bacterium
CGCTCAATGATTCCCAAAAATTTTCACTACCCGTTTGGATAGATCGTTTGACGGAAAATGTCCGAAAATATTTGAAGTATCATATTCTGGAGACTTTTTCTGCTATTTGTAACGCTTTGCATAAAAATATTACTACGCAAACGGGTGGTGATTTCAGTTTTAATTTTGCGTATTCTTCTTTTGACGATGCGAAAAACCGTGTTGCAAATTGTTTTTAAGAGGAATTTGGAGGCAAAAAATGATTCAGGAAATGAGTTTGGATCTGTTCGGCGAAATGTTCACGGTCTTTGCGGGGAAGCCGAGCGCAGAAGATATAAAATTGGCAAATGCGCTCGTTAAAGACGGCGAACAACACGCCGAAGAGGGCAAAGAACAGCGAAATTATGCGGAAATGGCACGAACCCTGATCGCCAATGCCGAAAATGACAAAAGCCGCACGGAGCTTTCGCGCATTGCCGTCTGGCACTACGAAAGATGTGCAGTCAGTTTTCGTCATTCGGTCGTCAGCTTTGAATCTGCCGCGAAGATTCAAAAGACGGAAAGATCGCGCCGCAAGTTATTGAAAAAAGCCGAAATGATGGCGGAATTTGCGATGCAGGGCGAACTTTCGGTGCTTGAATTAACGAGCGCGGAAAAGAAAAGGAGGTTTGAATAATGAAACGTGATAGATCGGACATCATTTTTTTCACCGCTATTTTATTGATATTACTGTTATTTGCTGCAATCATTCGTTCATAAGTTTATACAATTCACATAAGAAAAAGCCGACGGTCGAATATCAAAACCGTCGGCTTTTTCTTTCAATAAGATTATTTGCGGCGGTTTGGCTTTGTTCAGAGTTCACGATTTATCGTGTAACCGCCCCGCTTCGCCGGCGGTTTTCAAACTAAAGTTGGTACTCTGCACTGAGGCAAAAGGCCGGGCGCTTTTGCTTAGGAATATGCAAAAAAAACTTATAACAATAAAAAAAACCTTGATAGTTTTGAAGCGGTCTCTGACCGCGTTGTCCGGCGTTGAAAGACACGCCTCTAAACTATCGTTATAAGTTATTTTTTTACACGTTCCTTAATTACTTCATATATTTATCAAGAAAATCAGCGACTTGCGGGTAAAGATCGAGCCGATTTTTAAGCTTGGCGATGCCGTGACCTTCGTCGTCGTAGAGCTTGTATTGAACAATTCCGCCCTTATCGCGCACGGCTTTGACGATCTGTTCGGCTTCGGTGTAGGGCACGCGCGGATCGTTTTTGCCCTGAATGACAAAGAGCGGACATTTTATTTTATCAACCTTGGCGAGCGGCGAGATCGAGCGCAGAAAATCAATGTCTTTGTCGAGCATTCCGTATTCGACCTCGCGCTGGCGGCGGCGATAGCCCGACGTGTTTTTGAGGAAACTTTCCCAGTTGGCAATACCGACCGTATCAACCGCCGCCGCCCACAGATCGGGATAAAGTGTAATCGCCGCGAGCGTCATATAACCGCCATAAGAGCCGCCCATCACGGCAATGCGTTTCGGGTCGGCGCCGCCCGTTTGTTTTAACCATTCGACCGAAAAGGCGAGATCTTTGACCGAATCTTCGCGCAGACGGACATCGTCAAGATGCGTAAAAGTTTTGCCGTAACCCGTCGAACCGCGCACGTTTGTTGCCAGAATCGCATAACCGCGTGAAAGATAATATTGATAAAGCGGATTAAAGCCTGGGCGTTCCTGTCCTTCGGGTCCGCCGTGAACGCTGACGATAACCGGTAAATTGCTGGTGTTGGACGAAATCATTTTTCCGTCAGTTCCAATTGTTGCAGACATTGACATCGGACGTTTGGGAAGATAATACCAAGCCGGAATCTCGCGTCCGTCAAAACTTTTGAACTTAATCAAATTCGGTTCGACAAATGAATTTTGGTCAATTCCCGAGCGTTCGCTTTTGGTGATCTGCGTCAGTTTTTTATTTTCCAGATCATAAAGCCAGATGTCCCCGTTGTTTTTTGACGAGTTGAACGAAAAGGCGAGAAACTTGCCGTTTTCGGAGAAATTCAAACCGCCGACGACGCCCTGCGCCGGAAGTTTGACCATTTCGGCTTTTTTATTGATCGTTGTAATTAAAGGCTTGCCGCCGGTTTCGTATTTCCGCAAGAAGAGTTCGGAAAAACCTTCGCGGTTGATCGTGTAAGCGATCTTATTGCCGTAGGTCAGCATTTCAATATCGTCAACGTCCCAATTCGTGTCGTCAACGATTCTGACTTCACGATTCGCGTCGCTCCAATCTTTGCCGGCGGCATTTTTCAGCTTTACTTGTGCCAAAGAGTAAAATTCGCGCTTGTCGTTATGGGCGAAAACTATTCCGTCGGCGACAAAATGAACCGCGCCGAATTGTGCCGAACCCGTGTGCGCGGTCAATAAGATCTCCTTTTTGCTTTCAACGTCAAAGAGATAAAGATCGTTATCCAAACTCAGTTCCGTTCCCGAACGCGAAACGACGATCTTGCGGCCGAAAGCGTCTGCGGCGGCAAACGAATTCGAGCCGTCCTGTTGATAGATCAAGTCTTCTTTACCATTCGCGACGTCCATCGAATAAACGTCAAAAAACTGCGCGTTGCGTTTGTTGGATGAATAATAAATCTTCGTTCCATCTTCTGACCAACCGCCGAAATTATGGCGCACTTTCGGCAGATTCGTCATTTCTTTAATGTCTGTGCCGTCCGCTTTCATCAAGAAGAATTGCGTGTTTTCATCGCCGCCTTTCGCTTTGCCGAAAACTATCGCCGAGGCTTTCGGCGAAAAGCGCACAAAACCGACATTATCGTCGTAATTCGTGATCTGCTTTGGCGTGCCCGACGGCAGGTCAATCATCCAAACCTGCGAAGTTCCCGTCACGTTCGTCAGATAAAATAGCCGTTTGCCGTCCGGCGAAAGACTCGGCGAACCCGCCGAACGAATATTCAGATATTGTTGGATCGTGTATTTTTCCTGCGCTAACGCGGAAAAGACGAAAAGAAGGACAAAAAAGACAGACAGAAACTTTTTCATAAAAATAATCCTCGCCGAAATTTTTCTTGACGAGGATTATTATATTAGTGAATGGTTTAATCGCAAATCATTAAAGTTCTATTTGGTCACAAATGTCAGCGAATCGCGACGTAGAGCGAATATTTCGTCGCGCTGCCGAGTTCGTTGTGAACCGTAATGATGTAATCGTCGGTCGAGCGTAACTGGATAGACGTCCCTCTGCCGATGTCGTTGCCGCCGATGTCAGCCCAAACGCGGCCGCTGCGCGAACTGACGCGGACGGTCATCGTTTGACCGCGGGAGGCGCCCAAAACATAACTGCGGCTGCCGTAGCCCGACAAAGTGCCGGAAACGGTCGCCGATGTCCGGCCACGCGCAAAACGAACCCGCGTTTGCGAAAAGACCGCCGAATCCGTCATTCCGATGATCATCAAAATCGCAAAGCTTTTGATGATCAGACTTTTAGCAATAAAACCCAATTTCATACATATTCTCCTTTTTACTTGTCAAACTTCCTTCACACATACAATGCGGATTTTTTCGGCAAAAACGGTCAAATTATTTTGCCGGATAGAATTTCATTATAATTATTTTCGCTTTTCGCGCAACAAAAAAAGCCGGACGATGTTGTTCGGCTTTTTTATCATAAATTCA
>JANLTD010000357.1:0-3588 GCA_031362765.1 Acidobacteriota bacterium
TAACAGATTGTCAACCCACGTTTTAACATCGAAAGAGGACTTCGCAACGGGTCGACCGAATTTACAATCTCGCCTAAATTTTTTCAATCGGAGCAAAAAATAGTTGACAAAACATATCTTAAAGTTTTACTTTAGCTTTCAAGTTCTAAATCTTTCCTAAAAGGTGACAAACCAAAGCGTGAATACAACTATTACCATTCCTGCCGAAAGAATCGGCGAATCGGCAACCGTTTTTGCCGGCGATTATCTGAACAAATTGAGCGGCGAAAAGATCGAACGCGAATGCAAACGGCGGCTTGCCTCAGGCGTTAAAACACTGGTCGTTAATTTTGCAGAAACCGAGATTGTCAACAGCATCGGCGTTTCTATCCTGCTCGGCGTGATCGACGCGGCGCAGGATGCGGGCGCACGAGTCGTTTTTTCGGATATGAAAGAAGAAACTGTCGAGCTTTTCGAGATGCTCGGATTAACCAATCATGTAACGGTCGCGAGTGGAGAGTGGAGAGTAGAGAGTGGAGAGTAGAGAGTGAAGAGTTTAATTTTTTACTCTCCACTCTCTACTCTTTACTCTCCACTATTAAAAGATGGAAAATCAACAAAAACTGATCCATACATTCGGCGCGTTGGCGGAGCTTGGTCACGAAGTCGCGCACAAGCAGAATTTTCAAGAGATGATCCGCACGTCGCTGCATCTGCTCCTCGGCAGTCTGGCGATCATGCGCGGGGGCGTGGCGCGTTATTCGCGGTTCGGGCACGAACTCAATATGCTTGTGATGCGCGGACTTGGCGAAGAGTTTCCACTCAGTCTGTCGCTCTGCTACGAAGATGAACGGCAGTTTTTGACCAATGGACTGGCTCCGATCGCGGTCGCTGAGGCAAAGGTTTTACCGTTTTTTCAGATCTATGATTCGAGTTTTGAAAAAAAACGGATTGATCTGCTCGTGCCTTTGATAATCCGCGACGAGATCGTCGGCGTGATCCTGCTGGGCGAAAAGGCAAACGGCGAACCATATACGGCGTATGATCTGGATATTATCTGTGCGATGTCGCGGCATATCGGCGTCGGGATCGCGCAGCGCAATCTGATGGCGGAACTCGAACGCCGCGCCGACGAAAACCGCAAGCTCTACGACGATCTGCGCCACACTTATAAAGATACGGTCAAAGCGTTTGCGACGGCAATTGACTGCAAAGATAAATACACCGAAGGTCATTCCGTCCGCGTCGGAAAATATTCGGAGATCATTGCCCAGGAACTCGGCTGGGGTGAAAACGAAACGGAGGGCGCGGCCGTTGCGGGTTATCTGCACGATGTCGGAAAACTCACCGTCGAGCGCAATATCATCAACGCGCCGTATCGGATCAATGCCAAAGAATCCGCCGAACTCAACAAACATCCGGCGGTCGGCTACGAAATTCTGCTGCCGATCCATCATCCGTACGCGGACGTTCCGCTCGCCGCAAAATATCATCACGAACGCTTGGACGGCCGCGGTTATCCCGACGGATTGTTTGACAAAGAAATCCCGTATATCGCCAAGATCGTCAATCTCGCCGATTCGTTCGACGCGATGACGACCGACCGCCCCTACAAACGCCGCCGTCCTGCAAACGAGATCGTCGAAGATCTCCAAAGAAATTCCGGCAAACAATTTGCGCCCGAACTCGTCACCGCATTTTTCAAAGGAATGTTAAAGGAATTGACCGGCGAAACCAAAGATAAACGCTTTCGCCGTCTGCTGGGGCGCGAATATATGGAAGCCGAAGGACTTGTGCCGATGCTCAAAAACGCGCTCAACGGAATGAACGCGACTTCGAGCTTGACGCTGGTCAGTTTGGATTAACATTGGACTTCACCGGCGGGCGGCGAAGGCACACAACATGGAAAGGCCAAAGCACCATGACAAGCACACTACCCGCGCGTCCGGTGCAAGGACTTGTTCGGTGCGGCCTTATCAACACACGCCATTTCTCGGTCGAGTTTTGTTTCAAAAATTGGCTTATTCTCTTAACTTATATCTGCCGGCAAGTGGAAACCTTAAAGGGTCGGGGGAACTTAAGCAGTTGCGGTCTTCTCCGACGGTTAAATTCTCTAAATTCTCGCCCGAAAAAGTAAACCTGACGCGGCAGACCAATTTTCGGGTTCTGCCACGAACACGAATATAAATAATCGATTGATCTTCGTAAACATTTCTTCTGACGAGCCTCGCCTCTCCGCTCGCTGTGATCGCACCTCCGAACTTCTCTGCTTCAAAACTGAACGTTATCGAGCGCAAATTATCCTCGATTTCAACGCTTTGATTCAGATACAGTTCGTCGTAAATGCCCGAACGGTCCTCCTGCGCCAAAGTTGTGCCGCCGAAAGTTAAAATTAGCAGTGCGGCAAAAATTCCATTCATTTTGCTCTCCTTTTTGAATTGGTTTTCGCGTTTAATCTCCCGAACTTCCTTTATTTTGACGATACGACAGAATTAGAAACAATGGCTCAAAGGTCTTTAATTGGTTTCCATTTCGTCCTATTCAACACTCAACGAAGCACCGAACTTATGATTGAGCGGAATCATTCCGCATAACTATCAAAATTTGTATGTTATGCAGATTCATTCCGGATAACACGCAAAAATCGTGTATTATCCGGAATGAATCGTGATAACGCCCGAATTAACGCGGCGGCGCGAAACCACGAAGCCACAGCGAAGAAAAGAAGATGACAGATACGCTCCCGCCGCTCGCGTTGAATGAGTTGTTAGGCTGCGTTGAGATGATTTCAGTTAATCAGTCAGCCTCTAACGTGATAACTACGTAAAGCACACCCCAGTTTTAGTTTGTCGTGATTAGGAATGTGGCATCCTTCTTGGCCTCATCATCATTATTCAACACCTCGATGTAGAACGTGGACGTTTTCTCCGGTGTCCAACTGCCCTTGATACCGTACACCCCTGGCTTATCCGTAGGGCCTAGCGTCCCATAAAAGTTTTTGTGGCCCGGCGCATAGACCACGGTATAGCCGCGCACATCCGCAGTGACGAGGATGCGAGCTTCTTTCCCGCCTTCAAATTCAACCGTGACGGTTTTAATTTTATTTTGCTGGTAACCAAGCTTGACCTCAATTGACTGAGGCCCGCCGACAGCGCCTGGCAAGACTGTCACAGTCAAGCACAGGATGATCGCCGCTACGGTGATGCTAAGCTTCAATAGCCGCTTTGCCCTCGACATCATAATTCATCTCCGTTTCTTCAGACTGCGTCAACTCTTAAGCTACATAACCAGAACCTCGCTTATATAATGAGCTCGCATAAAATGTCTATCCCTTTTGAGCAGCCTAATTTATGATTGAGCGGAATCATTCCGAATAACTACCAAATTTGTATGTTATGCAGAATTTTTTATACCACAATATATTCGGCAAATCAATAAAAATTCAAGCGACAATCACAGTTCAATAATCTCTTTATCTTTCTGCAAAAGCATATTAACAATCCGGCTTTGGTCGAGACCTTTCTCGACCGCCGGTTTTTGCACAAATTCGGCTATTTCCGGTTCGAGATAGATCGGCAAATCAAATTCCGTCACGGCCTTATAAAACTT
>JANLTD010000408.1:0-1849 GCA_031362765.1 Acidobacteriota bacterium
GGAATTGGGCGCCAAAGCGGTCTCAATTCTCGGGGTTTCGCCGAGTGTCTCGCAAGTTCAACAAGCGGAAGCAAAAGATATTGCCGCCAAATTCGGTCTTAATTTTCAAATAATTCAAACCGACGAAATGGAAGATCCAAACTACCGCGCAAACCCGACAACACGTTGTTATTTTTGTAAAACCGAACTTTACGGAAAACTTTCAGTATTTGCGAAGGATCAAGGAATTATTCATATTATTGACGGAACAAACGCCGATGATATTGGTGATCATCGGCCGGGAAGAGCTGCCGCGGTGGAAAAATCCGTCAGAAGTCCGTTAGTTGAGATCGGTTTGACAAAAACTGAAATCAGGGAATTGAGCAAAAAACAGGCCTTGCCGACTTGGGATAAACCGGCAAGTCCGTGTCTTTCCTCACGGATCGCATACGGTATTCCGGTCACGATCGAACGACTTTCAAAGGTCGAACGCGGTGAAGCGATTTTGCGAAAATTAGGATTTATTGAATTTAGAGTAAGGATTCATGAAAACCTGGTGCGTTTGGAGATTGCACCGGCTGAATTGGAAAAAGCATTGAATATCGAAACAGCCGAACAATTGGCAAACGATTTTAGTGTGTTGGGTTTTCGTTATGTGACGCTTGATCTGAAAGGTTATCGGAGCGGCGCAATGAACGAAGTTTTGAGAAAGTAATTTATAAAAATATATTAAGACAAATTTTGGAGAAAAAAAACCGATGGCAAAAGCTAATCCGATGGTAGATGATATGCGGCGGTTCAAGGGAACGGACGAAAAAAATCCGTTTGAAGCAATGAGCGAACGTTTTGACCGCGCCGCGCAACTTTTGGGGCTTGACCCTGATTTATATGCAGTGTTGCGGGTGCCCAGCCGCGAAATAAAAGTTTATATCCCGGTCAAAATGGATTCGGGACATATACAGGTATTTGAAGGATACCGCGTTCAGCACAATTTTGCGCGCGGCCCTGCGAAGGGCGGAATCCGCTACGCCCCTGATGTTACATTGGATGAAGTAAAGGCGCTTTCGGCATGGATGACCTGGAAATGTGCGGTTGTGAACATCCCGTTCGGCGGTGGTAAAGGCGGAGTTATTTGCGACCCGCGTCAAATGTCGCTCGGTGAGCTTGAGCGGTTAACAAGACGCTACACATCGGAACTGATTGATTTCATAGGTCCCGAAAAAGACGTGCCGGCGCCTGACATGAACACCAATGAGCAAACGATGGCATGGATCATGGATACTTATTCGATGCACGCCCGCCATACCGTTACCGCGGTTGTGACCGGAAAGCCGGTTGCCCTCGGCGGATCTCTCGGCCGCCGCGAAGCGACGGGACGCGGTGTGTTGATCGTCATGAACGAAGCCATTAAACGCTTTAATTTGACGCCTGCCGAAACGAAAGTGGTCGTGCAGGGTTCGGGCAATGTCGGCGGCATCTGTGCTCAACTGATGTATGAGCTTGGGTACAAAATAATTGCAATTTCAGATGTCAGCGGCGGAATATATAATGGCGATGGTATTAATATTCCCGAAGCTCTCGAATACTTACAGGTTAATAAGACTTTTGACGGATTTGCAGGCGTTGAAAAAGTGGGCAATGCCGAACTTCTTGAAATCGAATGCGACGTCTTGGCGCCGTGTGCGACGGAAAATCAGATAACTTCGGAAAATGCGGCACGAATCAAATGTAAAATATTAGCCGAGGGTGCAAATGGACCGACGACTCCGAAAGCCGATAAAATTCTTCACGACAACGGAGTTTTTGTAATACCGGACATTTTGGCGAATGCGGGCGGCGTGACAGTTTCGTATTTTGAATGGGTTCAGGA
>JANLTD010000423.1:0-1665 GCA_031362765.1 Acidobacteriota bacterium
CAATTGAAATCATCGCCTTTTTTATTCAAATCCGAAATCTCAAATCCGAGATCGAATCAGGGTTGATTCATCGGCGGCGGCGTGTAGTTTTGCAAAAAGTTTAACACCGCAGGGAAATCTGCTTGCGTCGGACGCGTTCCCGTCGTTACCCAATTGTTGATAGAATTAACGGCGGTGACAAGCTGCGCTCCCGTGAAATTGCAATGTCCGTTGCCGTTTGTATAGGTTTGGAAAAGCAAATTGCCGCGTCCCGCATTGTTGACGGTTTGCGCATATCGGTTTTCCTGCGTAACCGTAACAAGCGGATCAATCAAAGTGTGCATTGTTAATACAGGATTTTTGATCTTGCCGTTGTAATTGGCGTTGCGCTCAACGTAATTACGCGAATAATTCGGCGCGGAAACATAGCGTTGCCCGTTCATCGTCAAAAGCCAATTATCAATCACGGCTGACGGCACGCCCAAAGTATTTAAATACATTCTTTCCGCCAGAGTCAGACTGTAATCGCGGTCAAGATTTTGGACAATCGGACCTCGCGCTCTTCGTTCAAGTTCAGAGCGTGATTCCATTGCAAAAAACATATCGGTAAAAATCCAGCCCGGATAAAATGCGTTCGGCGGCGGCGGATTGATACCGCGTCCCGGTGTTCCCGTAACCAGCCGGAGAAATTCAAACTTCGGGAAATTTGCCGGATTTGAAACTTCGCCAACAAGTTTCGGCTGAACTTCTGTTTCAAAATCTATATCATCGCGGACATCGCCGAATGTTCCCCACGCCGAAGGCATTCCGAAAACAGTGTCGTAAGCGAGTGACAGATCACCTGCGCCGTCCCACGAACCGGTTGCGCCCGCGCCGACCGCACAAGCACACAACGCACCGTCAAAAATTCCGTTGAAGCGTTCCATACTCTTGAAACCGATGACCGTTCCCATCGAAAACGCCCAAATGATCGTGCGGTCAGGTCGTGCGATGTTGCCGCGAAAATAGACCGCTAAATCCTTGGTGTCGTGAATTCCTTCTTCGACTGCCCATCCATTATCTTTATAGGCCGAACCCGCCAGCGCGTAGCCCTGCGCCAGAAGTGCGGTTGCCAAAGCCGGACTCGGCGCGACATCCGCATTGCGGTTGTCAACTTCGCCCGGATGATCGGCTTTATCGCGGTAGCCGTGTGCATAAACGAGCAAAGTGCCGTTCCAAACTGCCGGTACGACAATGCGGTAGGGGGCGCCGTTTATTTCGCCCGACGTATCAATCGGACCGACCTGTTGGGCAGCGTTTGCAAACTGAACCGAGCAAAGAAGCACAAAAGACACGGCAAAAACTAATTTTTTTAACACAATTGAAAAACCTCCAAAATTTTATTAAATGACGAATTCATTCGGAAAATATCAAAAAGCAGATTCAATATTTGTCTTTTAAGGGCAAAAACGAAAACGTTCTGAAAAGACAAATCTCCGCCGCCGGAAATTCGATATTTTAGAAATGGAAAGTTTATCTAGTTTACTCAAATTTAAGGAGTTAAGTCAAAGTTGTTTCAGTTAAACCTACGGCTCTTGCAAAGTTAAGAGATTTTCCTGAACAGTAGGCTCAATGTGAGTTTGGCGGGCGCAAAGCACAATGGCGTTAAGTTAAGGAGAAAACGTAAAACAGACTGTTAGTCTGTTT
>JANLTD010000429.1:0-1830 GCA_031362765.1 Acidobacteriota bacterium
AAGCAAAGCGACCGTCGAACTCGCCGACAAAGACCTGCAAATGTCGGCGGAAGACGAAACCCGCCTGCGAAATATGAACGACATCTTTCAGGGCAAGCTCATCAAGCGCGGAATCTCGTTGAAAGCGCTCGATTATCAAAAGATCGAACCTGCGGCCGGCGGCACAGTACGCCAAACAGTCAAGATACAGCAGGGAATTCCGATCGAAAAAGCCAAAGAGATCGTCAAATTCATCAAAGACGCCAAGCTCAAGGTTCAGGCTTCGATCCAGGGTGAAACGGTTCGTATTTCCGGGAAAGACCGCGATACGCTCCAGGATGTGATCGCCAAGCTTAAAGCGAAGGACTTCGGAATTGATATGACATTTGATAATTATCGAAGTAATTAGCACCGTCCAACAAACTTCAGTTTTTAGCCCGCACATCACAAACAAGATGAACTGAATAACAGATCTTGTGATCCGTAATCAGCAAATAAGCGGTACAAAACAACAAACTGAAGGCACGTTGGACATTATAAAAAGGCAAAATATGACCAACAACATACTCGCATTTGATAAATTAACGCAAGATATTCAAACAAAACTTATCGGTCTGCAAACACCTGCAGAAGATAGGTTTGTCTTTATACCGCGTCTTTCAATCTTTAATTGGCTGGCGATCGCAGTCGCGATCGGTTGGTGCGTTTATATGTTTTCGGCGACGCAGGATTATCTGTGGGAATATTGGATGTTCTGGCTATTCGCGGTAGGTTCGCTGATACTTATTTCGCTCGCGCTTTATGCGATTTTGAATATCGTTTTGTCAAAAGTCGCCAAGCTGAAGAACGGTTTTATTTTTACGACCGATGAATGCATCAAGACGAACGGCAAACGGGTCGAATTTTGGAATCTCGCACAATTGGAAGGTTTTCAATTTAGGGAAGACATTAAAACGATCGAGATCTGGATCGGCGAACGGGTTGAAAAGATCAAAGTGGAAAGCATTGCCGATGCAAGTAAGCTCGAAACGCTCTTTAACGAATGGCAGAAAAGTTCAAAAGAGAGTTTTCTGACCATTTATGTAAAACCGGAAACGTCGTTTAGTAATTCGCTGAAATATGCCCGTATGTTTGGTGGTTTGTCCGCGTTTTTGGTCGTTTCTTTTGGCTTTGCTTATGCAGCAAAGATCTTGAACCGTGATTATGACGACCTTCAAACCTGGAACCGAACCGCCGTCGGTACGACGATCGCCGAATTTGAAGAGTACAAAATGCGGCATCCCGGTGGTAATTACAACACGGAAGCCGACCAAAAGATTTCAGAGATCTTCCGCAAATTAAAGAACGATTACGCGAGTAAAGTTAAAAAAACAGCGGACGAAACGGCTGTCAAAGGTTTATCCGAGCTTTTGGAAAACGTCGGAAAACTTCCGAACCGCAACCTTTTCGTGAAAATCAGCGAGAAACGCGAGCTCGACGATGCGCTTGTCAAAAAAATGAAATCACTGACCGGATATCCGATCAGCGCTTACGATTACTCGGTGCCGGCAAATAATGAGGCCTATCGCAAGGATAAATTGTTAAATGATCTAAATCTTGTCTTTTTGCCGGCGACACGCACCGCCTCAATAGGTTTTGAGATGTCAGACGATCCGCCGCCGGGCGTCAACGTCCTGAACGTAGATTACGTGGTCAAAGGAATTGAAAACTTCTATCGTTATGATTGGTATTCGAACGGGTCGATCTCGACATTTTACAATCCGGCTGCGAAATTCGAATTTGAGCTATCACTCAGATCTCCGGAAGGAAAGGAACTATATAAAACAAATTATATTTCGCTCCTTTCAATTC
>JANLTD010000447.1:0-3294 GCA_031362765.1 Acidobacteriota bacterium
TCATTTCGACACCGCTCGGAGAAGTCGGAACGCCGCCGACTTTCAGGATGCGAATTGACAGAAATCCGAACACCGGAACCACTCAAACGCCTCAGCAAATTGTTGCGGCGATGCAACCTGATAACAGGATCACCAAAGCGGAAGTCAACCGCAAACTCTCTAATGTCGAAAAAGAAGATTTGCCGTGGACGATCGGGCGAACCTGGTCAATCGGACGAACCTGGTCAATCGGCGGAAGCCGGAAAAGTTACAACATGCAATGGTTTCCCGGCAAGATCCGGCTCGACGAGGCGTTAACACAAACAAGCGGACAAGGTGTCACGGTGGCTGTTTTAGATACCGGAATTGATCTCAATCATCCGGCTTTCGCGGGCAAACTCGTGCCGGGTTACGACTTTGTTGATAACGATGATAATCCAAGCGAAGAAGGCGTTTTGCGCCAAAACCCGTCTTTCGGACACGGAACGCACGTTGCCGGAATTATTGCTTTGACTGCGCCGGGCGCGAAAATCATGCCGCTTCGCGTCTTGGACAGAGACGGCGTCGGCGAACTCTGGCGCGTCAAAGAGGCAATCATCTGGGCGGCAGATCATGGCGCCACCGTTATCAATATCAGTTTCGGTTATCCCGAAAAAGTCGAGCTTTTAAAGGACCTGTTGGATTTTTGCGATGACGGCGTCACACTCGACGGCAAATCGTTTCCCGAAGTCGGGACGAACCGATTGATCGCGATCGCCGGTGCGGGCAACAGCGGCGCAATGCTCGGAGCTGACGGCAATCCTTTAAGAACTTATCCGGCGGCGGAGGGCTTAGACGCACTGATCGCGGTCGGGGCAAGCACCCGTTACGATGGTTTAGGTGATCCGTGGCGGCTGGCAGATTTTTCGAGTTTTGACAGAAGCTGGGTTGAGGTTGTCGCGCCGGGCGAAGAAATCATCAGCGCGATTCCCGGCGGACGCTACGGAATGTGGAGCGGAACTTCGATGTCTGCGCCGATCGTTGCCGGCGTTGCCGCTTTGGTAAAATCAAAATTCCCGCTTTGCAGCCCGACTCAGATGGTTCATCAGATAAAGGAAACCGGAGTTTTGTGGGACTTTCCTCATCCGGTCAGAAGAGATTCCCGTAATGATCCGATAAGAATCAAAGCGACCAGAATTGACGCGTTATCAGCCTTGACACCGGTGCCCGTGACGGGCTGTCAGATAACCGCTAATGCGTCGCAAAATTGAGATCGATCCTGATAGTTCATCAAAAAGCCAATCGGAAACGGTTGGCTTTTTTTGTTTTTCAAAAAATAATTTATGGAGTTGTCTTTCTGTTGTCCTCGTTCGCACTGTATTGCTGATAACCCCTATTTGAAGGAAATATACAAAATCAAAAAGGAAGAAAAAAAGCAATGAAAAAAAATAAAAGACATGGGCAAATGTGGAAAATATCATTAGTATTGATCGCGGTTTTTGCGTGGGTCGCAATGCCGTTCGTTTTACAAAACAAGGTTGCGGCAGGCAATGAAGTGCCGATCTTAACTAGAACGGCGAACTTGGTTTCGCCGACGGGCAGCGTCAATCCGCACGGCGCGGCCGCCTATCAGCTTTATCCGAGCGGAAATCGTGAGCTCGAGATCGAGATCCAGGATACGGCATTTCCGACCGGAACGTCATTCAACGGATTTGTTGACGGTAGTATGGTCGGACAACTTGTTCTTGATGCCAACGGGCGCGGAAGATTGAAACTCCGCACCATCGACGGACAAACTGTTCCGGTCACGAATGACGGTTCGACCGTCGAAGTCAGAAACGGCGCGACGGTTTTGGTTGCCGGTGTTTTGGGCGGCGGCGGACCGAACCCGACTCCGACAACAAGCCCGACAGGTTCACCAACCGGTTCACCGACCGGCTCACCGACTGCAAGTCCGACTGTTAGTCCGACTGTTTCGCCAACCGGTTCGCCGTCGCCGTCACCGACCGGAACGCCGAACGCAAACGAAATTTACGCGATCCTGAGCGGTCCGACGATCAACGGCGGTTTGCCGCGCGGGTTTGCCGAATATGAACTTCATAGCAGCCGCACAGAGCTCGAAATTCGCGTCTATCAGGTTAATCTGCCGATCGGCACATCACTCGCGGTTTCGGTCAACAGCGCGGCGGTTGGAAATCTCGTTCTGGAAAGCGGCGGCGAAGGCAGATTAAGACTTCGCAGCGATAACGGTCAAACTGTTCCCGTGATTACGGCGGGTTCGACCATCGAACTCAAAAACGGCGCGACAACGGTTCTCTCCGGGACGTTTGCAATGTCAGGCGGCCCGACTCCGACGCCGACCGGCACACCGCAGGGCAGATTCTTTGAAGGTCATCTGAGCGGTGCCCGGGTCACTCCGCCCGTCACGACCAATGCGATCGGCGAAATTAAAGTTCTGCTCAGCACGGACGAAGCACAGGCGACGATCAGCGGCGAATTCAATCGCTTGACGAGTGCTCAAACATCGGCTCTGATCACGGTCACGGTTGCCGGTACAACGACAACCGTAGCCAATCTCGGAACAGTTCCAAGCCCTGAAGGCGAAGGCAATTTCGTTCCAATGACGATCAATGTCACGCCGCAGCAGGTGCAGCTGCTTCGCTTGGGTTCGTGGACGGCGGTGATCGGCAGTACCAATAATCCGGCGGGCGAAATTGCGGGACGAATTACGAGCGATTCGCATCATGCAGACTTTGACGGCGACGGCAGTAATGACTTTTCGGTCTTCCGCCCGTCAACCGGAACGTGGTATTCGCAAAACAGTCAAGGCTTTACGGCGCAAAACTTCGGCACGGCAGCAGATGTTCCCGTCTCCGCCGACTTTGACGGCGACGGCAAAACCGACAAGGCGTTCTTCCGCAACGCGGGCGGAAGTGCGGTCTGGGAAATCAACAACAGTTCGGACGGAAGCGTATATTCGACACAGTTCGGTTTCGCGACCGACAAACCGCTGCGCGGCGATTTTGACGGCGACGGACGCAATGACATCGGTGTTTATCGTCCTTCGACCGGTGTCTGGTATGTTCAAAAGAGCAACGGCACAGGTTTCCAGATCGTTCAATTCGGTCTCGCAGAAGATATTCCGATGTCAACCGATATGGACGGCGACGGCAAGGCTGATGTCACGGTATTCCGACCTTCGACCGGTGTCTGGTATTGGATCAACAGCGCATCGGGAAGCATCGGCATCGTCAAATTCGGTCAATCGGGAGACAAACCCGTGCGCGGCGATTTTGACGGCGACGGACGCGACGACATCACTGTTTATCGTCCTTC
>JANLTD010000457.1:0-2934 GCA_031362765.1 Acidobacteriota bacterium
CAAAATAATTGCCGAATTTGTCGCAAATTCATCGGTTAAAGCCAGCGGTAATTCTTTGGGAAAATCCGTTTGCCGATTTTTGAAAGTTGCCGTAATTGCTTTTTGCAAAACTTTCCCACCGAATTCAAACTTTTCAATCAGATAGTTGACATCCCAAAAGTCTTTCATCCGGCTGTTTCCGATGCCGAGTTTGACCATTGCATTAAATTTTTCGGCAACGACTGTTTCTTTTGGATAAAGTTTCAGTTTCGGAGCGGGTAAATCTAATAAAGTCGGTAAAGTTTCCGTTTTCGGCTTAGGAGTGACCGCATCGCCAAACCCGACATCAATTTGCAGCGGAATTCTGGCTTTGGCTAACATCCCAGTTAAAGTAATGCGGACACCTTGATAAACTTCTTCTTCCCGAATTAAACTTCCCTGCAAGGTTTCGAGTGGAAAGTCCAAACCGTCCGGGCTTTCCATTTGGCAAATTTCACGAAATATTTTTTCGACTGCCGGAATATCATTTTCACCGCTTCCAAGTAAGTCAACATCTTTGGTCGGGCGATGTGGCTCATTAAACCAAACATTAAAAAGTGCCGCCCCTTTGAGCAAAAATTTATCTTTATGCGGAGAAACACTTAACCGATACAGCAGCCGCTCCGCCGCAAATCTCATCAGTAAAAGCTGAAAATCTTCCCCTGTTTTTTCTTTGATGTTTTGTAGTTTGGCTCTGACAGAAGCCGCCAGATTTGTTACTTCTCTCATTTGTTATTTAGTAGCTCAAGTGAACTCAGATAAGGCATTATGACGTTTGCTACCCGGTTTATTTTGGCAAAATTCCAAATCTCATCAATCGTTGCTTTTTTGTTTTTAACACAATCCCGTAAGGCTTCGATGGCAACATCCAAGCCGATTTTATGGCGATACTTAAAACAATCCGCCACGGTTTTCGCCGGAGAATAAACTTTGATTGTTCCGCCTTCGACAGGGTGTTCTTCAATTCCTTCGGAAAATGATTTTCCAGTCATTCTAAAGATTCGGGATTGCACCGAACCGATTTTTGGAACAGGAGCATTGCGGTCAACTGCCAACCAAACTTCAAATGGACTCTGCGTGGTTAAATTATGAAACCTTAAAGCCGACAACAAACAGAAAACACCTTTCGGAACGAGATGGGAAACTTCCAAGAGAGTTTGATTCTCATCAAATTCGGTTTCAGGTAAAGCATAAATTCCCCGTCCGAGTTTAATTAAATTTCCCTCTTTAACTTGCCGGTTCAAATAAACAGTCGGAATCTTTTCGCTAATCAAATCCGAATAGCGAATAATTTTCTTTTCTTTGGCAAGTCGGAGTAAATCAGACTTCATAATAAAAACACTCCGATTGTAACATAATGGAGTGAATATGCAACAATCTTTTTAAGTATTGAATTACGATTAAGATCGAATTGCTAATGGTTTCGGGTTTAAGGCATAAAATTTGCACTTTACGAGTGAGTTTATTTTATGCCGAACACAACCGAAACCAACCAAAACGCAAATTCCGTCCCTGTTGAGAAAGGCGAGCCGCCAAGAATCGAAATCCGCGACCACATTACCCGTGAAGATATTCGTGCGGAAAAAGACAAAATATTTCTTTTCGGCGATAACTTGAAAGGACGGGGCTACGGCGGGCAAGCCAAAGAAATGCGCGGCGAAGAAAACGCGGTTGGCATTCCGACCAAGAAATTCCCGAATAATAATCCTAGTGCTTTTTTTAGCGATAAAGAACTTGCCGCCAATATTAAAGCGATTGACAAAGCCTTCAACCTAATTCCGCCGGGTAAAACAATCGTCATACCAAAAGCGGGTCTTGGAACCGGACTAGCACAACTGCAAGAAAAAGCCCCCGAAACTTTTGCTTATCTCAATGAAAAATTGGCAAAAATCGGTTTTAATAATCAAGTTAAAGAGCAAATTGATGTTCAAAAATCGGTTGAGCCAAGTGTTAATACTGATAAAAACTCAAACTTAAAATCTTTCGACCATAATAAAGTTCTCATTCAAACAAAAACCGAAAATCTACGAGGCGCCAAACGTCTGCTCGATTTGAACAATATCAACACGCCGAGTTTGAAAACTTTTTCGCCGACGGAAAAAGAAATTGCAGATTTAAAAATAAATCGGGAAAATGCGTTAGCCGAATACTCAGACCGTCTTCGCTCTGCTTACAAAGAAAACACGGAGAATTTCCGCGACGGCTTGAAACTATTAAGCGATTCACTGGAAAAAGGTGAGCAAATTACTTTCGCCTGCTCCTGTCGCAACGGCGCGATGTGCCACGCTGATGTCGTGAAAATGGCGGTTGAAAAGGTAAATGCTCATATCAAAAACGGACAAATTAGCGAAAAAACCAGAAACGACAAAGCCGAAGCTCAAATGATTGTCCAAAAAAATAAACAAGAGCAAACCTTCAATCCACGCACTCAAAGGGCGATTAACGAAATTCTAAGTTTCAGCGAAAACGACAAGGTTTTAGAAAAAATCAATGAAACCGACGGCAGAAATCGCAGCGAGCAAGCCTCATATTTAGGCAGCGTCTCGCAATTCGTCCGCGACATTTACGAGCGCGGCGGCAGCGTTGTGGATGGAAATTTAATTGTGCCTAAAGAAAAATTGAGTGTCTCACAACCATTGGCGATTACCACTCAAGATTACGCCGTCAGCAGAATCGGTAAAATTCTGCAAGATGAGAACCGGGCAAAAGAACTTGCGCCGAATGTCGTCGAATACGGCAATAAAATCGCAGGACTCACGGCGGACGGCGAAACCAAACTTAAAGTTTTCGGCTGGATCTATGATTCGCTGGAAGGCAAAGGCGAAAACCTTGAGCGTGATGAAAATAATTCTGCTCAAGAAAGGTCGAATTTTGACCAAACACTTGAAAAAATTTCAGTTCTGGCAGAGGAAATGC
>JANLTD010000463.1:0-3247 GCA_031362765.1 Acidobacteriota bacterium
AAATTCTTGTGAAGAATTCTAAAACTATTTTAAAGAATTCAAAGATCTTGCGAAGAATTCTAAAACTATTTTAAAGAATTCTAGAATTCTTGCGAAGAATTCTAGATTTTTTGTTAGAAAATAATTTCATCCACTAAACAATTTCAACCTTCGAGCCTATATTTACAGCCATTTTCGCATATTTTATTTTTTTTTGAAAAAAGATTGAAAATTTGTGTAAGGATTTCCGGTTTCAAACGACAAAGGGGTGTAAGCGGTTAAAACCCGAGAAAAATTATAAAAGCATTTATTCGTTTAAGGAGATAAATATGACGACCGAAATTACCCCGGAGATTTTTGAAGCGGAAGCAGTAAAACACATTGACGATTTGTTTCGCACCGCAAAGCGTTTGACGATGAAACAGACGGACGCGGAAGACCTTGTCCAGGAGACTTTTATGCAGGCCTGGAAATCATTTGACCATTACGAACTCGGCACGAATTGCCGCGCGTGGCTCTACAAAATTCTTTTCAACAAATTCGACCATCATCGCCGCAAGAAATACACGCAGGCGAAATATATTCAGGAAGCCGACGATCTGACGTTTCTTTCGGCGGCAATGCCCGCTCCGATTCCCGAACATCTGACCGATACGGAAGTTATCAGGGCGCTCAATAAATTGCCCGAACACTACCGCTCAGTCGTGCTTTTAGCCGATGTGCAAGAGTTTGATTACAAAGAAGTCGCAGCGATCTTGGACGTTCCGATCGGCACGGTGATGTCGCGTCTCAACCGCGGACGCACACAACTCAAAAAATCTTTATCAAAAGTTGCCGGCGAATACGGCATCCGGACGGCACCGACCGCACAGGTTTACGCCTGAAAAGTTTATTCATTGCTCCTCCTCTTTTCCTGTTAGGACTTGAAAGCGTTGAGATCCGGTGATCTCAACGCTATTTTGAAAAACTGACAAGGTTTTTGTTTTTGTTCAAGTTAAAACCGTTGATTTTTAAGCAGGATTTCGAAGATACGCAAAAGAGTGAGAAGTTCATCCCCAATCTTTAACCCCTTTCAAAAAACCAAAGTCCAGAGACCTTATCACTTACAATTTTTTTCATAAACCTCGAAGTTATTGACCTTCTGTCTTCGGATTTATCAGCCAAAACCGTTTCTGTTCCCTCATTTTCGAGTCGGCAGCCGCCAAGCAGTTTGCATTTGAAACATTTTCAAATCCGAACCTTAAAATTTGCAGTCTTTTTCTTGGCAAAAACATTTGCCTGAAGACCTAAAACCAACGCCGCAAACGCGACAACACCAACCATAAATTTTTGCTTAAACATAAAAAAATTCTCCAAATTATTCAAAACTCCATTTCTTCGCGGCAAGTCTTATCACCGCGTTTTCAGCCAGTAAATGCCGCGTCTTGCGAAGGATATTCCAAAAAAAAATGCTGGAATAAATGGATTGGAGAAATGGATTTAGAAAGGATTATTCAGAAGGTTTTGGAAGATAATGGCGCGCGGTTTCATTAAAAATTTGCAGCTGTTCCGCAATCCAGACATCCTTAAATTCCTTATGGGACTCTTCAGCCATAATTTCGGCAACTTGCGGCGCAATTTCGATCGCCGCTTTCGCGTTCAGGAACAATGCACGGGTGCGTCGTGCCAGAACATCTTCGACCGTTTGCGCCATTTCGTTGCGAATTGCCCAAATTATCTCCGCTTTTCGATACGGCAGTTGCGGGTGAAGTTTTTCGTTTAAGGCGGGATTTTCTTCGATGAGTTTATCTAATTTTCTCGCATCTGCGCCATAAATATTAAAATCGCTTTGAGTTGTTTCAATCGCGCCGTGAATTTTCAATTTTTCCGTCACACATTTTTTTTCGGGCAAAGCGGCAATTTTCGTCGCCTGATTGATCGCATCTTCCGCCATTCGGCGATATGTCGTCCATTTTCCGCCGGTGATCGTCAGCAAGTTTGATTTGTCTATCTCAATCGTATGGTCGCGCGAAAGCGAAGCCGTATTTTGTGAATTATCCGATTTGACAAGCGGACGCACGCCGACAAAAACGCTCAGAATATCTTCACTGCGCGGCGGATCTTCGAGATAAGTTTTGGCGGTTTCGAGGATAAATTCAATTTCTGCGTCGAGCGCTTGGGGTTCCAGTTCGGCTTTTTCAACCGGTGTGTCAGTCGTTCCGAAAACGGCGTGGTCGTGCCACGGAATCGCAAACAAAACCCGTTCGTCATTGGTTTTTGGAATCATCAGAGCGTTTTCCGACGGCAAAAACTTTTTGTCGAAAACAAGATGAATTCCCTGACTCGGCGCGATAATGTTTTCAGTATTTCGATTGGAAAATTTCCTGACGGAATCGGTAAATGCGCCGGTCGCATTGATGACGACTTTTGCTTTTGCCAGAAATATTTGTCCCGAAATTTCATCGGACACCGCCGCGCCGTCAATTTTCCCGTCGTCGCCGCGATTGAGTGCGAAAACCCGCGCATAATTCAGCAAAACTGCGCCTTGTTCGGCGGCCGTTTGCGCGAGATTGACGAGCAGGCGCGTATCGTCAAACTGTCCGTCGAAATATAATATTCCGCCATATAGATCGGCTTTTTTGACGTTTGGCAGAAGTTTTATCGTTTCTTCGACCGACAAAATTTCCGATTTGCCGAAACCGTATTTGCCCGAAAGAATGTTGTAGGTTTTGAGGCCCGCGCCGTAAAAAAATTTATCCCAATAGCTGTAAACCGGAATGACAAACGATTGTTTTCGAACAAGATGCGGTGCGTTTTTGAACAAGATCCCGCGTTCTTTGAGCGATTCCCTGACCAGCCCAACATTGCCTTGCGCAAGATAGCGAATGCCGCCGTGAATCAATTTTGTCGAACGGCTCGAAGTTCCTTTGCCGAAATCGCTTTGTTCGACAAGTAAAACATCAAAACCGCGTGAAGCTGCGTCAACCGCGCAACCAATTCCGGTCGCGCCGCCGCCGATGATAACAAAGTCCCAGATTTTTTCGTGTTCCCGAACACGACCGAGCATTTCTGTACGATTCATTCTTAAAACAAATTAAAAAGCGTAATTCTTAAACAAATTTAGCAGAAAACTTGTGATATTATCCAAATTTGATGACGATCTTTTTAGATTAATGGCTAAAAGTATTTTTTCAAAAACAAATTATCTTCCTTTGGTTCTGACTTTTTCAGCGACCATTCTAATGATTCTCGGGCTTCGCGCCGAAGGACGTATTTGGTGGTGCAAACT
>JANLTD010000469.1:0-2563 GCA_031362765.1 Acidobacteriota bacterium
GACCTTGCGCGGCAGTGGCGCGTTGAATGTGCCAATAAGAAAGTCCAAGTTTGCCGATTGAGCGTAAATAATTACTTCTTGCTATGAATTTTCCCGAAAAAAGTCCGTTCACAAGCCAACCAGTCGAACTGAATGCCGATGTTGCTTTTTGCAGATGTTCAGGCGGAATCAAACCGCGGGCGACATCAATGGCGAGCATTTCCTTGAGAATCTTGTTTTGACGGTGCATCACATAGAACGAAAAACCGACGAACACGGCAAAAAACGGGAGTTCCAAAAATACATATCCGAGAATAAATCCGCCGCAACCGCCGATAAAAGCCATTCCATTCCACAAAGCGTGGAGCAAGACTGCACAAATATAACCGAGAACAGGCATCAAAATGCGAACGTAAATATTATGTGATTCACGCGAAATCCCGCAACCGATTCCGATCATTGACGTAAAAGTCACATGCGCAAAAGGCGAAAGCACTCCGCGCACAATCAAAAGAATGACCAGCATTTCTTTGCCTTGCAATATTCCGCGTCCGTAATAAAGGACATTTTCAACGGTCGCAAATCCGAGTGCCACAACTCCGGCAAAAACAATTCCATCCAATATATCGTCGAAATAACGGCGGAAAAACACTAAAATTATAATTAAACCAAGACCTTTTGAACCTTCTTCAAACAGTGGCGCAGAAATGATGCCGCTAATCGCATTGGCCGTATTCGGATCGCCGGTGACCTGAAAAACCGTTTGCCCAATCGTCGTATTGATGATAAATGAAACAATCACGGCAACCAGTGCGCCCCAAGCAAAAGCTAATGCAAGAAGCCACGCCGGTTCGGGATCGTAGCGGTCAAGCCAAACCAGCGGAATAAGATAAAACATCGCCGGAATAAACGCGACCAAGCATGCCATCAAAGCGGTTAAAACGCCTTCTAAAGTAAGCGTAATTTCATCATTCGGTGAACGTGAAAGGCTTGATGAAATCAACAGCATTACAACTATTGACAAAAAGGTGACGGCAAAAATGGTAACAGCAATGAGAAGATATTTCCGCTTTTGACTGTTTTCGGGTTCGGGTAAATACTGTGGCGGCGGTCCGCCCATTCCCAGATTTTGAAGAGAATTGCGCAAATTTAACGAAGGATCTTCAAAAGCCCGCGTCGGTTGCGGAGCATAAAAATCCGAGGTAATTGACGGCGACGGAAACGGTGTCGTTTGCATTTCCTGGATTTTCGGAGCGACTTGCGTTAACTGACTCGGAGGTTGTGAATCAGGAACGTAATATTGAGTAGCCAGATCTGATTGTTTGACTTCCGGAATATGTATCTGTGTTGCCGCGCTCTGTTGATTAACGTCCTGCAAAACACTTGTTTGCTCATTTGACGAAACAAAATCGCCGATCTCAATCACCGCTTCAACGCCGTTTTTCCCGAATTGCAGACGATCGCCCGAATTCAATTTAACTGATTGGATCTTTTCGCCATTCAGCAATGTACCGTTAGTACTCGAATTATCAGTCAAATAAAAACCGTCGGGTCGGCCCTCGACGTAACAATGTTCCTTTGATGCGATTCGTTCCCTGAGCGGATCAAATCTGATATTACATCTTTCGCCGCGGCCAATCGTCAAAAACCCGTCGGCCAATTCAAATCGTCGCCCGGCAAGCGAGCCGGTCTGAATATTCAATGCCAGTTTCATATTGCAATCTTAGAAATAAAAAATCCAAAGTCAAGTCTTTCAAATTACCTGGCTTTGGATTTTCAAATTAAAGAACAGTTTCTGTTTTTATGGTTGAACTGAAGTCGGCGAAGGCGTGTCGCCGGATTGACCAAAGACACGCGCCGAAAAAGCGCCGTTCGTACTATTCAAACGATACCAAACATTATCGCTCGGACGGAAAACAGCAACATCAGCTTTGCCGTCGCCGTCAAAATCTGCCGGAATCGGCGTATCGGCCGCGAGTCCGAATCGAGTAACAGAAACCGAATTAGTGAACGAATTCAGAACATACCAATTACCTTCACTTGGACGATAAACGGCTAAATCCGATTTAAGGTCGCCGTCAAAATCGGCTGAAACCGGTTTGTCGGTTGAAATTCCCCATTGTGCAATCAGCGGAATGCTCGAAGAACTTTGCAGAATATACCAAACGCCCGTTGAAGGCCGAAAGATTGCCATATCAGCTTTACCGTCGCCTTCATAATCGCCGGTAAATGCCTTGTCTGTACTTAAACCCCATTGTTGAATGCGAATTCCCAAAGTGCTTTGCGCAATATACCAGACGCCGGTTGAAGGTCTGAAGACGGCAATATCTGTTTTGCCGTCGGAATCGTAATCGGCTTCGACCGGAACATCGCCGCTCAAACCAAATTGGTTGGCTCGAAAACCGCTTGTGCTTCCCAAAATATACCAAACACCGTTACTCGGACGAAAAACCGCAATGTCCGATTTTCCGTCGCCGTCATAATCGCCCGTCACAAGTTGGTCGCCGCTCAAACCGAAATTTGTTTCGGCGTAACTGTTGTTTGAACTTTTTTCAATTTTCCAGGTTCCCGTGTTCGGCGTATA
>JANLTD010000536.1:0-9232 GCA_031362765.1 Acidobacteriota bacterium
GCGCAGCATCAGCACGCACAGCACAGCCGTTTCCGAAGGTTCGAGTTCAAAGACCTGCGGTAGCATATGTTTGTATTTCGGCACACGGCTTGTGCTGCCGTAATAAACATAGACGATGTTTTTATCGCGCAGATCTTCGAGCGCGTTTTGCACGGTTCGCTCGTCGAAGCTGACGACGGGTTCGCGGTTCGTCTTCTGATTACACGCGGCGATCAGCGCGTTCAGCGTTAAAGGATAATATTCGGGCGTGGTCAGTTGTTTTTCGACCAGCGCGGCAACGATTCGGGCTTCGGTTTCGGTTAAATTTTCGGACATAACGATTTAATAGCATAATACATTTTCGTGTCGGTGTTTAGTGCATTACAATTTAAAACGTGAATATTTTAGTTGCACGAAGTTCGCTAGAGATCGAAACGGCTTACGAAAGGCTTGCGGGTTCTAAAATTTTAGGCTGCGATACGGAAACATCTTCATTGAGCGCACGGCACGGCAAGATTTTTTCCGTCCAGTTTTCCGACGGCGATTTTAATGTTTTGATTCCTCTCAGCGAAGGCGTAGCGCTCGGAAAACTTGAAGAGATCTTAACGAATCCGGAAATCACAAAAGTCTTTCACAACGCGAAATTCGATTTGGAATTTCTGCGCGAAAGCGGTTTGCAAACCAACAATATCTTTTGCACGATGATCGCCGAAAAACTTTTGACAAAAGGCGCCGGACAATCGGCGAGCCTTGCCGAAACGCTTTATCGTTATTTCGCCGTTGATCTCGACAAATCGCAACGCGCCAAATTTAACCGCCACTGGAACGGCATCTGGACCGACGAATTGGTGCATTACGCGCTTTCGGACGTTGTTTATCTGCCGCGCCTGATGCAGGAACAGAAACTTTGGCTTGAAAAATTGGGTTTGCGTGAAGATTTCGAGAAGCAAATACAAAAGATTTTTTAGCTTTTAACCCAAAGTTGTAAGCGCAATTTAATATATTTTTGCCCCCTTTCAGAACTTAGTCTTTTCCAAGCAGATTCCCCCCAACGCTCATCGTTTTTCAAATGAGTTTTGTTAAAACGTTGTATTGCTTCATCCAAAGTCAATTCTTGAATTTTTGATTTAAATGCCCCAAAACAACCTTGCAAGCTCATCCTGAACTCTTGATTATTGTCAAAAATAAAGTTTTCCAATTCTCTTAGCATTTCTTCCCTAAGTTGTTTAAGTCCATCTGAATTGTTTACAAGTTGGAGGAAAAGAGTTTTTGTATTGAAGTTTGGATTTTCAATAAATGAGGCAACTATAACTTCATCTTGGTCGTGCGGGATTCTTGCTGGATTAGGAGATAATCTAGTGCATTCTGCGAGAATTTCAACAGGAGTATTTCCCGTTAATTTTAATGTTTCAGACCATTGCCATTTCAGTGTGTCATTCTCATAAAAAACAACTGATGCACCATTTAATCCAATATCAGCAGTAAGATTTGCAACACGCAAAGCCACCGCTAAATCAGACACTCTAGCTTTTTTTGCAAGTCGTTGGATAGCTTTTGCAGTAACGGGAATTTCCTGAATAGATGCTAAAACTTTTGATCCAGGCAAAAGCAATTCTGCCGCAAACTTATCAATTCGTCTTTCTTCTTTATTTCTTTTCCCAAATGTTAAAACAGATTCGCCGACAACAGTTGGCACTTCATAAATCAAATGTCCGAGTTCATGAGCGAGAGTAAATCGCTTGCGAACATCGGACATTTCACTGTTAATTCTTATTATCGCGCGGTCATTGTGTTGGAGACACCAACCATCACAATTCAGAGGACTGATTTTAACTTCAATCTCAAGGTATTCGATTAATTTTTCAGGTGCATTCGGAAAATATTCTTCAGCAAACCGAAGTGCATCTTCAACCGATATTTTAGTCATTACGCAGAGGAGTTACGCCGAGAACGTCGTACATATCTTCAAGCAAGGCTTTTTTAGTAGGCTCATCAAGACCAGACAAACTATTATTTCTGAATCTAACTAATTCTGGATGAAGTGTCATTAGACGAGAAATTTTTCTGTCTAATTCGCTTGTCGGTGCTGAACTATTTGGTTCAATTACATCTTCTCTAATATATTTTTCGGATAATTTTCTACCGCCAATAACTTCGTCGAAAATATCTTTGTTTTCCATCATGGTAAATCTCCTTCTTGTCTTAACCATGCTAAAGCGGCTGATTCTGGTAATTCGTAATCAACTAAACCGTTAAACGGTTGCGTTAAATCTGTACGAACAAAACCTTTATTTTTGTAAAATTTAACGGTGCTAGGCGTTGGCAAAGATTCTAAAGAAACTCGCCCACGAAGTCCTGCATCATAACTTTCTCTTACTGCCCAGTATAATAGCACAGTTCCTACACCTTTATAAAAAGGTTGATTGACTAACCAATTCCGATTACGAGGCGCGGAAGATACACGCTCAACGTAAACGCTACCTTTACCCATCTCAAGTTTTGACTTTGCATTAAAATGATAAATCATTGCGCCCTCTAAATAATCTTCTTGAGACAAAATCGCAACACATTCGTGCAAAATCTGATTCCCATAAAATCGAGTGAGTTCTTCCCAATTCCAATGAGAATCCCCTTCGTTAGCTATATCTCGAGCGGAGATATTCGGAAGTATCCACCAAATTTGGTCAATTCCTTCACGTGCATCATCAGTATTTAGTCTGACGATTTTTGCATCAACTGTTTGATTATCATTTGCACGTAAAATTTGTATTTTTTTTAAGATGTCCACGGATTTTTTGCGATGAAATAGGGATAAAAGTTTTGAAACTAAATTTCTCAAAAAATTATGCATAAATCAACTGTCGGAATTTCAGTAAAACCGACGAGGTCTATTAGTTGGATTTATTTCCCTTATTCGTCTGAGATGCTGTTTTGAACATTACGAAATTACGATAATTTTTGCAAGTAAACAATTGAACCGATTACCAGCGATGATACGCCGGATGTCCTTCTTTAACGGCGATGAATGTTCCGCGACAAGTCGCACAAACCTTGTCGTTGGCGATCAATTCGGCTTCGACAATGGCGCGGTCATCGGTTGATTCGACAACCTTTGCTCTTAAATAGATCGTCGCATCAAACGGCGTCGGGCGGCGCAGTTTGACATAAAAATTGGCCGTCACCGTGCAGTCCGGTTCGGTCTTGTGCCGTTTTTTCATTAGAAAATACGTCGCCGCCCAGTTTGAATGACAATCGAGCAATGCTCCGATGATTCCGCCGTTGAGCATTCCGGGGAAGGCCTGATGATGCGGTTCGGCGTGAAATTCGGCGATGACCTCGTCGCCGTCGGGAAAACTGCGGATTCGCAAGCCTTTATCATTTGTCACGCCGCAGCCGAAACAAATTCCGTTCGGCGCGTAGATTTCCTGCAGAGATTTTTCGTTGATCACAATTAATCCTATTTCGTCGCTGATTTTGCCTTCGGGCGTGCAACTGCATACATTTCGTTAGCAATTCGGTCGCCTAAACCGTCGTTGTACATATCAAAATGCGAGCGTCCTTCAAGATATTCAATTCGCGCGTCGCTGCTGAGTTTTTTGAGTTCGCCGTCGAGCAGACGAACGGCTTCGTCAAGATGAAAAGTATCAGCCGTGCCGACAAAAATATGAAGTTTGCCTTTCAATTTCGGTCCGAGCGTCGCCCAATTTCCGCGTAAGATGCGTGAAATGTCGTATTTTTCCCAAGATCTGGCGACGAATTGATTGATAATGCCCGTGTCGCGGTCAAAGATCTGCATCGGTTGCCCGTCGTCTCCTTTCGGCGAGAAAACGGCTTCAAACGACGCAAATTGTCCGCCGTAATAGCCAAGAACACATTCCTGTTGAGCATATTGCCTGACCGACATCAATTCTTTGCCGCCGAAACGGACGAGATTGTAATCTTTTTGATTGTCGCCGAAATAAGCATTTTGCGGCGGATATTTTGTCAGATCAGGCCCCGTGAACGAGCGGAAATCAACCGGATCGGGCGAAGTTGACCACGTTCCGCCGAAAAAATCGGGATGCGAGATCATTACCCAAAGCGTTGACCAACCGCCCGAAGAATGTCCTGTTAAGAATCTTCCGCTCGCGTTTGCGTCCATCCGAAATTGTTTTTCAAGATAAGGAATATATTCTTTAACTAGTGCGCTTCCCCAAGGTCCGTTATTCGCGGAATCGGCAAAAACGTGATGACCGAACGAGTTGTTCGCATTCAGATAAACATAGATCATTTCGGGCCGCTTGCCGTCGGTCATTTGTTTCGTCATTTCTGCCGCGCCGCGCAAACTATTCAGATGATTGCCGCCGTAACCGTGAATCGAATAAACGGTCGGATATTTTTCGGATTGCGATTTGTCATAGTTCGGCGGCAGCAAAACGCTTGCCTGCATTTTGACGGATCTGCCCCAAAACGCCGAAAGCATCGGACTTTCAAATTCAATGACCTGAACATTTTTTACGATATTTACTTGTCTTTGGGGAATCTGCGCGGAAAGTGTTAATTCGGTGACGCCCGCCGGCATCGTGAGCTTCACCACCTTGCTGTAAAAGTCGCCCGCGCCGGCGCCGTCGTATGTGTAGGAATGATTCGTATCAAGCAGCGCCATTAATTGATATTCGCCCGCCGGAGCATTTGAAAATTTTTGCGGAAACGCGAGCTTGTCCGCGTTGATCTCGACCGGTTTGCCTGCTTTGAGATTCGTGATTTCCGTGCCCGAAATATAAACAGCATCGGGGTTTGTAAAATCAGGCTCGATCATTTCCAAAGGCTGCGGATTTTTCGTCATAAAGATCAAAAGTCTGCCCGAAAGCAGTTCTTTGCCGATTGCCGGATCAACCTTGATCTTGAAATGAACCGTTTGCGCCGAAACCGCGCCGATTGAAAAAATTGCAAAACTGATGACAACGAAGAAGCTAAATTTTTTGAACATAATTATTTTGAACGGGAATGAACTTCTACGCGAATTTCAGACGAAATGTTTCGGCTTTGTAAAATCAGTTGAGCTTTTCCTGCAATTTCCGCAAAGCCTTATACGCCTGCATATAACCGGGCTGTTCATCGAGTGCAAGCCCGTAATGCCTGGCGGCTTCGAGCAATTTCCCTCGTTTTTCGTAAACGCGTCCGAGATTAAAATGAGGATAGGCGCGCGCATCGTAGCGAATTGCCTCGAGGGCCAGCTTAAACAGCGCACGCAGTCGTAATAATTTCCCTTGGCGATCAGATAACTGCCGATGTCGTTATACGGATTGCCAAAAGTGGCATCAACGGCGATCGCCGCCAGACATTCGGCAATCGCCAGTTCATAATTCCCCTCAAAGCTATAAACCCAGGCGAGAAAGGTCAAGGCTTCGGCGGTCGGGAAAATCTCGATCGATCTTTTATAAAGTTTGATCGCCGCTTCATAATCCTTTGCCATCTGCGCCTGATACGCTTCATTAAAAAGCGCCACGGCTTCGCGTTTGGTCGGGTTGATTATTTCTTGCTCGAAAAACATCGTTGGTTAAAATTCTAAAGCCTGCGGCAAATCTGAGCAAGATTTAGCGCAAAATATTCGGTAAGATTTCGGATATGCAGAGAGCGGTTGACGTATGGAGAAACTTTATCTTGCAGACAGTTATTACCGTGTCCCCAAGCCGAACCGTCCGAAAACTTTACTAAAGAACGTGTAAAAAAACTCATGTAAAAATAACTTATAAAGATGGTTTAGAGGCGGTTTAGACCGCCAACCGACATATTCATATAAAATGCCGCGAATTGCCGCCTGAAGGCGGGACTCAAAACGCTAATTGATCTTGACGATTCTGCCTTCAAGACGCGGCGTAATCGTCTGATTCGGCGAAGATTTAATCGCCTGCTCGAAAACGTCGGAATCTTTCGGTGCGTCCGAAGCGTTTACCAAAACCTTTCCATCCTTGAACATCGTATAGCCGTCGCCGCCGCGTGTAACCAAAAAATCGGATGTCGCCAAAGTATAAGTTTTTGCTTCGTCCAAAGGCTTTCCGCCGATTAAAACTTCGCTGACGCGGTTTCCCGCCGGTTTTGAAGTATCGAATTTAAAACTCATTCCCGAAATCTGCGGAAAACGTCCCGGTTCGCCGTCTTCGCTCGTTCCGCTGCGGGCAACGCCGTGTTCCAAAGCTTCGCGCAGTTTTTTGCCCGTGATCTCGATCTTTACGATCGGATTATTGAACGGCAGGATCGAAAGCACGTCGCGCTTTGTCAAAACGCCCGGATTGTAGGTCAGATCGGCTCGAATCGAACCGCCATTGACCAACGCGACATCGGCCTTTGCCGCGGTTCGATAAGCGTCGGCGACAAAGTTTCCGATATTCGTTTCCTTTGTCCGGTTCGAGATCGAAAGCGCATCCAAACTAACGCCCGTCATTCCGACAGGTTCGGCGAGTTTCACCAGAAGATCCTTGTATTTATCAAAAACCGGCGCGAATTCGGGCGCGTCTTCGATTTGGTCGGTGACGGGAATAATTTCCCAATCCAGACTTTCAAAGCGTTTTGTCACGGCGTTGAAATTCAGATTAAACCGCCCAAGTTCACGCGCATCAGCCGTCATTTTGAAGATCGGCGTGCCGTTTGACGAAGATTGAAGGAGAGAATGTTCGTGTCCGCCCAAAATCAAATCAAAATCGGCGCATTGCGCCAATTGTTTGTCCTGCGTCATCGAAAGATGCGTCAGCCCTATGACGGCATTGACCTTGAACTTTCTACGCATCTGTTTAACGAGCTTTTTCGCGGTCGAGCAAAAATCCAAAACCTGAAGGCTGTCTTCCATCGAAGATGTCTGTTTTGTTTCGGGCAGCAGAAAACCGATAAAACCGATCTTCAAGCCGGCAATTTCACGAATCACGAACGGCGGCAGATCGGCAAATATCTTGTTCGTTTTGGTGTCAAAAACATTCGCGCCGAGCCACTGAAATTTCGATTCCTTCATTCGTGCGAGCAGGACATCGGTTTTGACGTCGAATTCGTGATTGCCGAACACGGCGTAATCAATGCCGACCACATTCCACGCGTCAATCATCTGCGCGCCTTTGTACGTTCGCGTTTCGACCGACGGCGAAAGCGTATCGCCGCCAAGCGTAAAGATCGTGTTCGGATTATCTTTGAGCACTGCTTTTTTCAAAGTTAAAAGCCGCGCCAGACCGCCGCGTTTCCCGCCGTCAACCGGCATAAACTGATAAACATCGTTGACATGCAAAATGCTGACACGAATATTCTGCGCAAAGACCGGAAGCGTGAGAAAAATGAGAAAAAATAATAAATTTAAGCGAAATCGAAACATCGAAATTCTCCAGTTCGGGTGAAATTTGTAAAACGAATTTATTATACTCGTTTTAAAAAATTTAGTATCAAGCTGTCGGTGCGGTCAATTAGATATCTTTCCAAAATAGATATTGCCCGAATTTCAGAATAATTTAACCGCCGAGACGCTGAGACGCTGAGAGAAAACAAAAACTTTCGGAAGATACTCTTAAAATCCGCCAACTTTTGAGATAATCAGACGTTGATCTATCAAACCTTTTTTCAAAAAACTCAGCGTCTCGGCGGTAAAAAATTATTTAGGAAAGAGGTCTATTTAACGCTTGCTTATCCGGGTTCTTGTTTTGGTTTAACTGTTAGAAGCAGTGCGGCGGCACCGATCGAGATGGTCGCGCTGATCAAAAATGCGGTGCTCGCGCCGAACCAACTCCACAATCCGCCGAAAATTATTGAGGCCGGAAGAACCGTGATCGAAAACGCGAGATTGTAAAATCCGTAAGCCGTCCCGCGTTTTTCGGGCGAAACCAAATCGGCGACGAGTGCTTTTTCGACGCCTTCGGTCAAACCGAAATAGACGCCGTAAATGATGAACAACGCCCACGCCTGCCACGGCGAATTGACGAAGGCAAAACCCGCATAAACAAAAGCATAAACGATCCAACCCGAAAATATCAGCGTTTTGCGCCCGAGTCGGTCGGAGAGATCGCCGCCGATCAGCGAAAAAACTACTTTGCTGATATGCAGAACCATCCACAAAAGCGGCAAAACGGCAGGCGCAATGCCTGCTTGTTCGGCGCGGAGAAGCAAAAATGCGTCGGTCGAATTTGATAAAGTGAAAAGCGCGATGACGATCAAAAATCTCTTGAAATTCGGGTCAAATTCCTTTAACGAAAGTTTGATCGGTGTGACGGTGATATTTTCGGGCGCCGGCGCGTGGACGGTTTCCTTGACGAAAAAGACGATCACGAACAAACCGAGCGCAACCGGGATCGAAGCGAAAAGAAAAACCTGGCGATAATCATTGGCCGTGGGATTTTCAGGATTACTTGCCAGCAACGAAAGCAAAATAAACGCGCAGATCGGACCTAAAACTGCACCCGTGTGATCGGCGGCGCGATTGAAACCGAATGCAAATCCGCGTTTTTCGGGCGGAACTGAATCAGCAAGCAGTGCATCGCGTGGAGTTCCGCGAATTCCTTTGCCGATCCGGTCGGTGACGCGAACGGCTAAAACCTGTTGCCAACTGCCGACAAATGCGAGAAACGGACGTGCCAGACTGGCGAGTGAGTAGCCGACAAAGACGGGAAGTTTTCGTTTGTTGAACCGATCGCTGAAATAACCCGAAAAGAGTTTCAGAAACGCGGCCACCGATTCGGCAAAACCCTCGATCAGGCCGATCGCAAACGGCGTCGCCCCGAGCGTTAAAAATAAAAAAGTCGGTAATAAAGGATATATTATCTCGCTCGAAGTATCGTTGAGCAGACTGACAAGACTTAAGGCAAAGACATTGCCCGAAAGACCCCGATAACGGGCAAAGAAGTTTTTGATTCTCTGAAGCATCAAAAATTAACGAGGTTTTTGCGTTGTCGGAGTCGGGCGCGGCGTTGGACTTGTTCCGCCGCCCGAACCGAACCATAAAAAAGCAATACTGCCGATCAAGGCAATCGCCAAAATCACAATGACAACCGCCATTCGCACCGCCATTTTTACAGTCCTTTTGAGCAGTTTGTAAGCGACAAAGGCAATTACCACGAAAATAAAAAAGAAAGCGATGCCCAAAAATGCACCGATGCCGCCAATCGGCGCAACGTCAAATAGCAAAGTCGTTAAAATCATAATTCTCCTTTTTCCTTCAACGCTCGCTCAACTTTTTCCAGATCCTCTTCTGAAAGCGACGTTTCCTCTAACGGCAGCGCGAATTTTTCATCAGCCCACGCGC
>JANLTD010000314.1:0-3299 GCA_031362765.1 Acidobacteriota bacterium
GAGAAAAACAATGCTCGGATAGAGAAAAACAGCACTCGGATAGAGAAAAACAATACTCGGATCGAGAAAAACAATACTCGGATATAAAAAAACAGTTTTGGGCTTGAAAAAAAATAACGCTCGAAAAAAAATCATTACTGAGCGGTCTAAAAATTGCGAGAGCTTTGAAAACTAAGAATATCTACCTACGCGCACACACGAAAAAAACGAAAAAAAGCATTTTTGCCAAATCTTTATTCTTTATTTCGTTTCTTTCGTGTCTTTCGCAGGCAAAATTCTTTAAATATTTGATAATTTTCAAGCATGAAAAAACTATGCCGCTCAGTAATGAAAAAAAATAGTAAAAAATGAGAAAAAACATAAATTGAACCGCAAAAGTAAAAAGGCGGGTCGTCTATTAATCGTCAGCATATAATTTAATCGAAAAAACGGCTGACAAATGAGGAGATAGTTGAATTTATGTTAGATGTACAACGACGAAAATTAAACAAATATCAAGCCGAAAAGGCTTATATGACGGACAATGCGGCGGATTTCCCGAAAGATTCGCCGGGGGACAAAACAGCGAAACGCTTTGCCGAAGCGGTCACGCTGATCGAAACGCTGGCGGGACAGCAAATGTCACAAATTTTACGGCAAAATACGAGTATCAAGGAAAACGCGCTCGAACGGCTGATCAGGCTTTTGCAAAGGATGAATCGGGCGGCAAATGCGCTCGCCGAAGAGGTTGAGGGCATTGAGGACAGATTTCGTCTGCCGCGACGCCGTTCTGAGGAGATTTGGGTCGCTGCCGCCAGAGCATTTTATACTGACTCGGCGCCATTTGAAACCGAATTTCAGGATTTCGATCTGCCCGCAACGTTTCGCGCCGATCTGCTGACGCGGATAAGAGACGTGGAAACGGCTTCGACGGAAGCCGACATCGCCGGCGAACAAAAAGGCGGCGCGACCGGTGGAATGGTTGCCGCTTTTAGCAAAGCCGGAAAGCTATCACGTCGCTTAAACGCGATCGTTCTTAATAAATATGCGGACGATCCACAAAAACTGGCAGCGTGGGCGATCTCATCGCATCTTGAAGCAGCCCCGAAGCGTCAGAGGGTGAGAGTTTAGCCATCGGAGGGATGGTGAGACGCAGAGACGCGGAGACGCGGCGACGGAGTGAACGAGGGACTTTAAATAGTAAAAATTAAAGTAACAGAGAAAGGGAGACGGTTGAATTATATTCAACCGTCTCCCATTCTCCGTTTCTCCCCTTCTCCCCATCTCTCATAAGTTCCCGTTTCCCAGCTCGACATATATTCGAGCATTTCAGGGGTCAGGGTATCAATCGAAATGCCGAGCGAACGGAGTTTCAAACCGGCGATCTCCTGGTCAACTTCAGCGGGCAGGACGTGAACGCCGGCGCCGAGTGTGCCCTGATTTTTGACCAGATATTCGGCCGACAATGCCTGATTGGCAAAAGACATATCCATCACCGAAGCGGGATGGCCTTCTGCCGCCGCCAAATTGATCAGGCGGCCTTCGCCAAGCACGATCACGCTTTTGCCGTCGTGTTTGGCGTATTCTTCGACGAACGGACGGCGTTTGGCAACTTCCGAAGACATTTCGCGCAGCGCTTCGAGGTTTAATTCCAGATCAAAGTGTCCGCTGTTGCAGACAATCGCGCCGTCTTTCATTGTTTCAAAGTGTTCTTTATCAATAACGTGCCGGTTGCCCGTCACTGTCACAAAGAAATCGCCGATCTTGGCGGCTTCGCTCATCGGCATCACACGGAAACCGTCCATCACGGCTTCGATCGCTTTGATCGGATCAATTTCGGTGATGATGACGTTTGCGCCGAGTCCGCGAGACCGCATCGCGACGCCTTTACCGCACCAACCATAGCCGACGACGACCATATTTTTACCGGCCAGCAGAATGTTGGTCGCACGAATGATGCCGTCAAGCGTTGATTGACCCGTTCCGTACCGGTTATCAAAGAAATGCTTGGTTTGCGCGTCATTGACAGCCATCGCCGGGAAGTTCAGGACACCGGCTTTGACCATCGCCTGCAGACGGACGATACCGGTCGTGGTTTCTTCGGTCGTGCCGATAATTTGTCCGGCAAGTTCGGGTTTCTCTTTGAGCATGGTCGCAACCACATCCGAACCGTCGTCAATGATGATATTCGGGCTTGATTCGAGAGCCATACGGACGTGGCGCATATATGTTTCGGTTGATTCGCCCTTCATCGCAAAAACCGGAATGCCCCAATCAGCAACCAGCGAAGCCGCCACGTCATCCTGCGTCGAAAGCGGGTTTGAAGCGATCAGAATGGCTTCGGCGCCGCCGGCCTGCAGTGTACGCGCCAGATTAGCCGTTTCCGTAGTGATATGTGCACACGCTACGAGTTTGATGCCGGCGAGCGGTTTCTCGACTGCAAATCGTTCGCGAATCAGGCGAAGCACGGGCATTTCGCGGTCTGCCCATTCGATTCTTTGTTTACCTTGCGGTGCAAGGCTGATGTCTTTGATGTCGTATTCCATTGAAATTCCTTCTTTAGCCATAATGTTAATTTGCAATTTTCGATTTGCAATTGATCAGAGCAGACAAAGTTTATTGAACATAAACCGCCAAAACGCGAAAAATCGCAAATCGCAAATTGCAAATCGAAAATTTCTAGATTCCCGAAGCCGTTCCGAGGGCTTCATTACGCAAAGCCTCGGCTTTGTCGGTGATTTCCCATGTAAATCCGCTGCCGGTCCGGCCGAAATGACCGAATTTAGCAGTTTCTTTATAGATCGGGCGGCGCAGATCAAGCGCTTCGATAATATCTTTCGGAGTAAGCTTGAAATTGTTGCGAACAATAACCGAAAGCCTTTCGTCTTCAACGCGGCCGGTGCCGTGTGTATCAACCAAAACCGAAACCGGTTCGGCAACACCGATCGCATAAGCAAGCTGAACGGTACATTTATCGGCGAGCCCGGCTGCAACAATGTTTTTGGCGATATAACGAGCCATATAAGCCGCTGAACGGTCAACTTTCGTCGGATCTTTGCCAGAGAAAGCGCCGCCGCCGTGCGGTGCATAACCGCCATATGTGTCAACGATGATCTTACGTCCGGTCAAACCGGCATCGCCCATCGGACCGCCAACCACAAATCGTCCGGTCGGATTGATATGAAACTTTGTGTTTTCATCTAAAAGTTCGGCGGGAACGGTTGTTTTGATTATTTTTTCCAGAATGTCTGCGCGAAGCTGTTCGGTTGTTACATCGTCGGCGTGTTGGGTTGAAATTACAACGGCCTCGACCCGAAGGT
>JANLTD010000566.1:0-5273 GCA_031362765.1 Acidobacteriota bacterium
CCTGGCACAAGCCCCGTGAAAGATGTTCATAGACAGACAAGCCCGAAGATAACCTAAAACTTGAAGAAGTGCGAAGCGTTTTTCACGGGGCTTGTGCCAGGCGTAACTCTCAACAAAACTTGAGAAAAAATGCACAAAATCGGCTCCCCGTTTGAAATTTCGCCCGTTCCTTTGTAAAATAATTGTTTCGTAATGAGCGAAGATTCTGAACCGGTCATCGAAGAACGAAATGTTCAAGCGCTTTCGCACAAACGAATTGTAATTCTGATGGCGGCTTCAAGCGTCTTGGGCGCCGGTTTGAGTTCAGTTTTTATCTCGGTGAATTACGGTTTCGGGGTTTTGGTTGGCGGAGTTTTATCGTTGATCAATTTTTACTGGCTCGGAAAATCGCTCAAAAGAATTTTTGAAAAAATAGCCGAAGAAGGCAAAAAACCGATGTTTATGGGCGCGAGTTATATCTTTCGCTACCTGGTTTTCGCCATTTTTCTGCTGATTGTTTATCTAACGCATATTGTGCCGATTATCGCCGTGCTATTTGGTTTGGCAAGCTTTGCCTTTGCGCTGACGATCGAAGGATTTATACGAATATTACAGAGCTTTTTTAATAATAAGGAAATTTAAGAATGTTTTTATTAGCAGAAGGCGGACACCATACGCCGTTGATTGTCGAGTTTATTAATAATTATTTGGGCGAGCCTGTGCATCGTTTTGAAATGGCTTACACAAAACCGCTTTGGGATAGTTTTCTCGGAAACTTCGGAACAAACGCCGAAGCCGTTTTTGGAAAATACACGGCCGAAAACGCGATTCCGTGGTACACGATAATGTTTGTGATCGCCTGTGTCTTGACGGTGATCCTGATCTCGATCTTCAAAGGCAAACTTTCCGAAGAAGACCCGAAACCCGGACAATTGACTTTGGAAGCCGGATTTTTGGCGATCAAAGATCTTGTCGTCAGCGTCATCGGTGAACACGGTTTTAAGTATTTCCCGATCGTTGCGACCTTTGCCGTTTTGGTTTTGATTTCCAATCTGATGGGACTTTTCCCGCTGTTTATGTCGCCGACGGCAAACGTCAGCGTGACATTCGCGCTCGGCATCACGTCGTTTGTTTATTACAACTATGTCGGCATCAACGAAAACGGCGTTGTTAATCATTTTAAGCATTTTGCGGGACCGAAGCTGCCGCTGATCATGGCGCTCATCATCACGCCGCTCATTTTCGGTATCGAACTGATCAGTAATTTGATTCGTCCGCTCACACTCGGCGTGCGGCTGTTTGCTAATATGTTTGCCGACGAACAGATTTCGATGCAGATTTCGGGGCTGGCTCCGCCATATACGCAATTTTTACTGCCGGTCGCGCTTCTGCCCTTAGCGGTTTTCGTCGCTTTTGTGCAAACACTCGTGTTCACATTGCTTTCGATGATCTATATCAGCGAAGTTTCACACGGCCCGCACGAACATACGCACGGCGGCGAACATTCGCCGGAAACGGGCGAAGCGATCGCGACAGCGCATGTTTAATTAGTTTCAAGTTCCAAGTTCCAAGTCAAAAAAACTTGGAACTTGAAACTTGGAACTTGAAAAAGATTTTTTGAAGACGAAAGCAGATTTATTTTGAAAACTTGCATTTTATAGAAGTGATGCCCGCACGCAACAGGAGCCTTGACTCTACGTGAGTATAAATCAAGCGCATACCGGAAGTGAGGCGAAATAATAACCAACCGCAGGTTTGAGAAACGAGTTTGCCGGGAGTCTTCTTAATTTAGACAAAAATTGATTTAGTCTTTGGGCTTTGGTTTTTAGTTTTTGAAAGAAATAGCTGAATTGACGATGAATTTCTCACCAAAACACTATTTGTTCAGAATCTTGATTCTAGCGGGTTTAATTTGAATAAAAACCAAAGTCCAAAGACCGATTCAGTTAATTTAGACAAAAATATAATTAGGAGATAAAGATAATGAATAAATTAAAATATGTATTTTTTGCCACGTTATTGTTGGCTTTGATGTCAATTTCAGCTTTTGCGGCAACCGGTGATGATAATGCTTTCACCGTCAGCTCGGCGAAAGCGATCGGTGCGGGTATCGGTTTCGGCCTGGCGGCCGGTCTGGCGGGTATCGGTCAGGGTTTGGTCGGTTCGCGGGCGGCGGAAGGCGCAGCGCGCAATCCGGGCGCGGCGGGAACGGTTCAAACGATCATGATCATCGCGCTCGCGCTGATCGAATCGCTTGTTTTGTTTGCGCTTCTCATCGTCTTCGTTGTTTTGAGACCTGCATAGTAGAAACGGTTCAAATAAAAAAATGACTGTGCGGACGGAAGTTTAATCACTTGCGTCCGCATTTTTTTGCTTTGCCAATTGTCAATTTTCATTTATCATTAAACCTTAAGTAATCATTTGGCATCGAAAACCACTGATAAATGTTAAATGTTGATAGGAATTTATGTTAGACCAATTTATCGGACAGACCTTAGCAGACAAATATCGGATTGATTCAGTGATGCGCGAAACCGATCTGGGCACGGTTTATCACGCGACGCATCTTTCGATGGAAAAAGCGGTTGCCGTGAAAATTCTCTCGCCCGCGCTTTCCGTTGATGAAAATATCGTTAAACGATTTTCAGCCGAAGCCCGCAATATCTCGAATATTTCGCATCCCAATATCTTAAACGTCGCCGATTTCGGCTCGGATGCAAACGGCAAGGTTTATATCGTTTTTGAAGCCGCAGAAGGCGAAACGCTCAAAAACGCGATCGAACGCGACGGAATGTTTGATCCGGCACGCGCCGTCAATATTGCCAAACAAATCGCCGCCGGGCTTGCCGCCGCGCATTTCAAAGGGGTCACTCACCGAAGTTTGAACGGCGAAAACATTTTGCTGACGTTGGACGATTCGGTCAAAGTGCTGGATCTGGGAACCGCCAAATCGGATGAACCGACGGACGACGAGGTTTCTCCGCAAAAAATAGAATATCTGTCGCCCGAACAATGCGCCGATGCGTCAAACGCGGATGAACGTTCGGATATTTATAGCTTGGGCGTGATCTTGTATGAAATGCTCGCCGGCGAAGTTCCGTTCAAGGCGGAAAATACGAGCGAATTGATGATGAAGCACGCTCAGGAACCGCCGCCGCCGCTTTCCGCTTTCCGGCACGATCTGCCGGCCGGAATCGAACCGCTGATCTTACAGGCGCTCGCGAAAAATCCTGAAATGCGTCATCAAAACGCCGCTGAATTAATTGATGATCTAAATCGTGTTTCGCGTTCGCTGACCGATCTGGAAACCGGCGCAATTGCCAAAACTCCGGCCGCGAACAACAATTTTTGGAAAACCGCCTTTGTCGTGCTGGCGGGAATTGCGCTGCTCTCGATCGCTCTGATTTGGGCAACTTCGACCAAACAGACAAATCCTTCGACATTTCAAGCCGATTCAAATTCACAACCCGTTCAGCCGCTCAATCCGGCGACCGGAATGAACGAACAGGGCCTGGCGACGATCGTCCCGATGACCGAAGGATCAATGGGGAATTCTAACGTGATGGTAATGCCCGAGACGCTCGGAACTGACGGCAATCCGAATTGGCAAAACGGAACGGTTCCGCCCGGTGCGCCTCAATATATTCAACCCGGCGGTCAGTACTTTGACCCGAATAATCCAAATAGTCCTTTTAATCCGGATGATCCCAATTCGAAAATCTATCAGGACAGTAATGGCGCGACTTTTATAATTGTCCCAACAACGCCGAATTCCAACACGAATACGCAGCCGACAACAACCAAAACGCCAAAAAACAGCGCGAATACCGGCGTTAAACCGTCGCCGTCGCCGGCCGCGACAACTAACCCGCAAACTTCGCCGACACCGGACACAAAATCACTTCCTGTGAAAACGCCTGCGCCAACACCGAAGCCGGCCGACAAAACGAAAACGCCGCCGGCTTCGACGAAAACGACGACCAGCGGAAAAACACAAGACAGTTGAAAATTTATTAATACTCAGTAGATCCAAATTTCGGATTTAGGATTAACAAACGATCCGAAGCTCAAGTTTTAGAAAGAAATTCAGGTTTTCGCCTCATAAAAAATCCGAAATCCGAAATCCTAAATCCCAAATCCGAAATTTGGATCTGCTGATACTCGATGAGAATGTGTTAGATACAATCAAATCCCGAAAAATAATGTAATGACAGGTCTCAAAGAGGCGACGCGAAACACTCCCCAAAAAAGAGAATACGAAAAAGGCCCGCACAGCGGCGAGATACTTCAAAGAATTGATTCCGGTAAAGGTCGTGAAGGCGCACGGCGTGGTCAAAGATTGTTTGAAACGATTTTGGAAATAATCCGAAAGTAGAAAAGGCAAGCGAAATATTCACTTGCCTTTTGTTTTTACGGCGCAGCAGAACGAGCTATCATACATCGAAACTCCGGCGGAAAGTTGTGGGATTTAAGATGCCGAAAGTTCTACACGTGTCACGCACCTAATTATCTTTTTTCGAATCTTCCGGTTTTTCGGGCGGAATTGTTGTTTCCGTTACGTTGTTATTACCCGTTTTTTCGCCGTCGTCCAAAGAGATGCCGAAGATCTTCGGATCGTCCATAAATTCGGCGAGCCTTTCAGGGTTGATGGTCGCGCGGATCACCGCCGCCTGATCTTTGTCTATCGTGACGAGCGAGATCTTGACGTTTTTGCCCGATTCGCGCATATACATATAGACCTGTTCGCCGGTGCGCGAACGCACACGAAGGATCGGACTCCATTCCGCGCCGAACGACGAGCGCATTGCCGCCTGCATTTCCTGATCGAGCGTTTCGCTTGAAAATTTGAGATCTTCAAATATCGTGACGCTGAAACTCTTGACACCTGCCGGACGAACTAGTTTGACCGCAAAACGCGCCAGCCACATAAACGGAATCCTGACCTTTTTCGCCCTGTATTTCGTTTTCAAATGACGGACGATCTGCTCGTATTCATTGCCCTTCGCGTTTGCCGTCAGGACAACAAAATTTAATGCGACGAGCAAGATCAATACCGCTAAAATATTATTTTTAGTTAACATTGCCCTGACTCCTATTTGTTTTCCTTTTCGATGTCTATTTTGGGAATATTCATCTTGCCGCTCAGTTCCATCAGCAGATCAATATCGATCGGACCGATGACGTTGACGAGCGCGATCGTTTTCGATTCCGACACGATGACCGCCAAACCGCTCATCACATCGCCCGTGAACATCGTGTAAACGTCAACCTTTTGATTGTTTTTCCTGCTGCGG
>JANLTD010000571.1:0-2542 GCA_031362765.1 Acidobacteriota bacterium
CAAAAACCGCGGCGAGTACCATCGCGGCGGCGGCAATCGCAAAAATCCTCCAATATGGATTCAGATATTTTAGTAATCTTTTAAGATCCTTCATCTATGTTCAAAAACTTGAATATACTTGCGGTGTTCACTGATTACAAATTACAAATTGCAAAATTCGGGCTTTTTTGGTTCTATCTTCTGATTTGTAACTATAGATAGCCGATCGGGTTGCAACGCGAAAATGAAATATGGCATCTTTCTAAAGGCAACGCGTTTTTGGTGGTGGATAATATGCAAAATTCAAAAATATTCAGGTTCTTAGCTACGTTTCTATTTGTTTTTTCAACTTTTGTTTGTACGACCGCTCAAGTTGACGTGGCGCGTCAGACGACCGCGATAACATATCCGCTCGACGAGATCGTCATCACTCAATTTCGCGGGACAACCCGTTTTCCAAGGATGAAGGGCGAGGGGCGGATCAAACGAACAAGTAAAAACGGCTCTGAGGTCGAAGTGACCGTGTCGAAAATGCCGCGGCCGTTTGAACTTGGCGCCGGTTATGCAACCTATGTTTTATGGGCAATTTCGCCCGACGGACAAGTTGACAACCTTGGCGAAATTAAAAGACGCGGGACATTTGAATTTGATTCAAAGATCAGCGTCACAACGCCGCTTCAAACATTTGCATTGATCATTACGGCGGAACCGCATTTTCTCGTGCGTCGTCCGAGTCAGGCAATAATGTTGGAGAACCTTAGTCCATATTCGCCGACCGGAAAAACGATTGCGACAATGCGGGCGATTCAATATTTTGGTAATTCGTCGGATTTTTTCCGAGACGCGCGTACACCTGAAATCGCTGAAATTGATTATCAAAAGATCCCCTCGACGATTTTGCAAGCCAAGCAAGCCGTTGCCCTGGCAAAATTTGCAGGCGCGCAGCGCGATGCGACCGAAGAACTTCAGCAAGCGGAAACACTTCTTCAGAACGCAGAAAATGCCTGGAAAGCCGCCCGTCCCGACGAACAAATTGACATCACGGCGCGGCAGGCAATTTCATCGGCGGTAAAAGCCGAACAAACTGCAATAGTTCGAAAAGATGCACGTGAAAAGCGAAACGAAAAAATCAAACAAGATGCTGAAAGTCGGCAAAGTGAAGAAAAATACACGGACGCGCAAAATCAAATTTCCGATCTCAAGGCAGAGATTGTACGTGAAACGCGTAATCGCGAGTTAGCCGAACGCGACGCCGCAAATTTTGCCGGGCAGGCAAAAGATCTGCGCGATGAAATCGGCAAATTAAGGGAAGAATTAGGTAAAGTAAAGGTTGAAGCGCAAATTGCTAAGCAAAAAGTAGAACAATACGAAAACGAAAAACAAGCCCAGGTCCAAAAACAGGAAAGCGAGAATAAATTTGCTCAATTTCAAGCAAATCAAGGAATGCTGTTGCAGAGCTTAAAACAATACGGAACAGTTCGGCAGAACGAACGCGGAATTATTTTGACTTTGCCTGAAAATTTTTGGACAAATCCGAGAGTAAGCAGTTTGTCAGCCAATGCACAGGCAAAAATACTCTCTTTGGCACAAGTATTGGCCGGAAATCCCGATTACCGAATTGCGATTGAATCACACACCGACAACAAGGGAGTAGCTGATGAATTGCAAACTCTGACGCAGGAACGCGCGCAGGCGATTGCCGATAAAATAATTGGCTTAGGTGCCTCTCAAGATCGCGTCGAAGCAAAGGGAATGGGCGCGAGTTTGCCGATCGTTGCCAATACAACAGTTGCGAATCGTACGAAAAATCGTCGTGTCGAAATTATCCTGACACCGGTTTTCTAAAAACTTTTGACAAATCCCGGAAAAGCCGTAATTCAGCATTTATTGCTTGAATTACGGCTTTTTTATGGAACGGATTTTGGATCGTTGTGAAATGGACAGCACTTTCGTTTTTGGAAGAATTTGCAGCTTGGCGATTAACGTTTCCGAGTTTAGCTGGTTTCTCGGAATCAAATTTGAAAATCAAAGAGATCCGACGGAATAATACCAAAGACCACGAGCCAAAGACGAAAACAGTCAGCATTTTTGTAAACAGTACAGTTTTTCCCAAACGCAAATTTATGCTAAGTTTTTAATGACTATTCTTAAAAAAACTCGAAATTCAATATTTCAGGGATTTAGAAAATATGCTTAAACATTGCGGGGCTGTTCAACAATCAATATCATTTTTCGTTATTTTTGCTTTTCTTTTTATCAATCTTGGAATTGGCGTTTCGTCGCTGAATGCGCAGAATACCAATCCACAAAAAGGACTTTATGAAAAATTCAGAAAAACAGATGCGGTGACAGATCTGGTTCGTGACAGATCAGTTGATTTTGTCCGCGTAAAGGTCAGTGGTCCCGATGAAATCAGAAAAATTTCAAAATTGGTGACGATTGTCGAGGATTACGGTTCGTTTGTGATTGTTGCAAAAAAGAAAACTGCTCGGTTTTCACCCGGCGAGTTTGAGATGCAGCCACTCGAAACCTCGATCAATTTACCGAACGGAAAATTTGACCC
>JANLTD010000585.1:0-2661 GCA_031362765.1 Acidobacteriota bacterium
TCATTTACACAAAATTTCTTATACCCTCTATTCACCGACCTTTTTGCCTTTTTCGAACATTGTGCTTTTATCGGCAAATGATTATTCTGTAAAACTTTAGCTTGACGGCGATTTTAAGGGTTTCTTGCCATTATATCAAAAGGTGAAAAATACAATTACCTTTTACCTTTTACCTTTTACAGGGCTTATTCAAAGTAGGCGAGAATAAAAAACAATCGGGCTATTTTATTTGAAATTATCAGCTATCAGTTATTCCGAAGATAAAGGGTTACATTTCGGAATAACTGATAGCTGATAAGCAGGTGAGCAAAACAAGCATCTGATCTTGGCTGCGCGTTCAGAGTAACGCATTTATGCGTGAAGTCGCCCACGAAGCGCAGCGACCGCACGGCTGAAGTCGTTACTCTGAACGTGCTACTTTGAATAAGCCCTTTTACCTTTTCATTCTTTGTAATAAAGTTTTAAATCCTTTTCGCCCGAAATCAACCATTGACCGCCCACTCTTTTGAGTTGAAGCTGAGCTTTCACCTTGCCTGCCGAATATTTTGCGCCTTCAAAAACCCATTCCTTGTCAAAAACCGCCGTCGCGCCGTCGCCCGAAGCGTCCGGCGTGACGCTCATATTACTAAGCGTGATCTGCAATGAATCATACGTCGAAAAAGCCCTTTGTTTGTCGGCGCGAACGGTCGAACGGCTGACGCGGCTTTTGTTGTAATAATCAACCGTGTCGGCATAATTGCCCATATAACTGTCGAGATTATGGGCTTCCGCAGCTGATTTCCACGTATTAACTCTTGCCGCAACATCTTTTTTGATCTGCTCCTTATCAATCGGCGCCGGCGTTGAAACCGCATTGGAATTACTCTTCAAAGGTGTTGTCGCGGACGTAGTTTTTCCTGAATTAGACGGTGCAGTGGTTGATGAATTTGCCGCGCCCGAGTTCGAGTCTTTTTTAGCAAGCAACATATTTCCGTTCGGATCCGGCGTTGCCCCTTGCCAATAAAGCCACGCGCCGACACCGACCAGACCGAAAAACAAGAGCAGCAAAAAAGCCGTTAAAAAGAAGGCTATTGATGTGTTCGATCCTTTTACCGGCGGCGAAGCGGCGTTTGCCGGAAACTGATTCGGTTGCCAGTTTGTCGGTTGTGTTTCACGCGGCGCATTCGTTTGATTTGATTGCCGGTTTGTAATGACCGTTTCCTGTTCGCCAAAAGAAACAGTCGGCATCTGCGAGGTTGAAGAACTTCGGAGCGGCGTTCCGTCCTGCAGGCAAAACTGAAGTGTGTCGTCGGTATATTGCGATTGGCAGCTCGGACATTGTTTCATATTTTTACCTCAAACACCTGTTCGTTGCTTATCATAGATTAAAAAGGTAAAAGTAAAAAGGCAAAAGGTAAAAGGTAACAGGTAAAGATGAACCTAATATTTCTTCCGAAATTGATAGTCACGACAAAATCAATGTACTTTACCTTTTACCTTTTACCTTTTACCTTTTACCTTTTACCTTTTACCTTTTACCTTTTACCTTAACTTTATTATAATTTGACAAATCAACGTATAAACTTTCAGCGAAGAAATTTTTCAGAGAGAAAACAATGAAGTTAACAAATTATTCAAAAATCATTTTTACAGTTTTGGTAACGGCTTTTGCCTTAGGCAATTTGGCGTGTCAGAATTCTCAGCCGGTCAATTCGTCGCCTGCCAATGCGACGACCACGACAAACTCGAAAAATCCCGTGCCGGATGTCAAACCGCCGACGATGACGGATGTCCCGGTCGGCAATGCGCAAACGCCTTCGGAAGCATATCGAATGCTTTTTGCCGCAGTCAAAAGTCAGGACCCGGTGAAGATCAAATCAATGCTCTCAAAAGGCTCGATGGGTTTAGCCGAAATGGCTTCGGGACAACAGAAAAAAACGGTTGAAGAAGTCATCAAAAACGGCTTTTCGGAAACGACCTTTGCCGACAATTATCCGCAGATGCGCGACGAACGTATCAAAGGGGATTTCGCGGCGGTCGAAGTTTTTAACGAAACGCGCAAACAATGGGACGATGTTCCGCTGATTAAGGAAGACGGAAGTTGGAAGGTCGCGTTCGGCGATCAGTTCGGCGGTAGTTGGAAATCACCGGGCAAAGGTCAAAACGTTATCGAACAGGAAAACGCCAATGCCAACAATCCGAATTCGATGATTCAAAAGAATCCGAACTCAAATTCGAATACGAGTTCCAATTTCACCTCTCCGAAAAAGCCGCTTCAACGCAAAATCAAATGATAAAAGCGGCACAAATCGCGGAAATCTTATCGCTTTACCGAAAACACGGCTGGAATTTACGCCGTGTTTTGCTTTCTGACGCGCTCAAAAAAAGTTTACCGGATTCGCTCGACAAACTTTTCGGCGCGGCGGAAATATTCAAAGCAGAAATTGATGCGGCGTGGTTTTCGCGTCCGTCAAAGGAAAATCAGGAAGCTTGGGAATTGCGCCGTCTAAGTGAAAATCCATTTGCCCTGCTCGAAGTTTTTGAAGCCGACGATGAAGACGAAATCCGCGAAGAAACGCTCTGCGAATTGGAAACAAGACTTAAAAACGCGCTAATTTAAGGAACATGTAAAAAATGGCTTATAACAATCTTGTTGGTTCAGAGTCGGGCTACCGCCCGACG
>JANLTD010000591.1:0-6764 GCA_031362765.1 Acidobacteriota bacterium
CGGTAGCAACGGGTTTAATACTAATAGCATTTAACAGGTCGCTACCGCTCGCTGTTCTGACTTAATGCGGACAACAAATGCGCGTTATGTTATTGAAAGCGTTTGAATTCTGATAAAAGAGGTGTCTATGAAATGTACAAAGACAACAAAAGAGATCCTGATCGAGATCGAGATCATCCGCTTCACAAAAAAATCGGCGGTTCATAAAAGATCGGCGAAACAAAGCGAAGCAAATTATCCGGCCGACAATTACGACATCGGCAATAGTTTTGCCGAAGAAAGCGTGAAAAGCATATTTTTCGACAAAATTCTGAGGAGAATCTAAAATGATCAAACATCAGATCGTTCACGACACCCGCGCAAAAGGCACCGCGGCGAGTTCGTTTGGCGCGGGTTTTACCTTGACGGTTGACGAAAATTCGTCCGCCGATTACATCTTTAACTGGCTCAAAGTAAAATCTGCGTTCGGCGGTGCGATCGAAACACTCTCGATCATCGCGCACGGTCGTTCGATGATTGTCCACGGCAAAAAGCGCGGCGGTTTCGGCGTGTCGCTCGGGCGCGACGGTCTGACCAACGATAACGTCGGCGATTGGGAAAAGATCCGCGGGCTGTGCCGCTACATCGTTTTCAATTCGTGCGCGATGGCCGACACCTCGGGCAGCGACATCACGACCGACGGCAAGTATCTGTGCGCGACGCTCGCCTATTACACGCGCTCGATCATCATCGCGTCGGATACTATCCAGCAATACGAATGGTCGAGCGACGGTTCGCCGTTAGACTTAGGCGCGTGGGAAGGAACGGTTTTTTATTTTCGCCCAGACGGAAAATACGGCATTCTGATGGGCCCGCGAAAAAAGCTGAAATCTTTGGCGGGATCGTACGAAGCTGTCAAAGGAGTTCAACTTTAATCAACAAGGCAGAGAAGCCGACCCGTGGGCAAGGACTCAAAAGGAGAAAAAAAATGGGAAATAACGATACAAAGACGACGCGAACATTCTTGGAAATTGAAGAATTTCGTTCACCTTCAAACAGCAAGAAGAATCAGAAAGAATTTGAACTGAATTATTGTAGTTGGAGTCAATATGTCCATCGAACCATCTTTCAAATTAAGATTTCAGACGTAAGCAGCAAAAAGTTTGATGTCGAACTACGGTTTTTGAGTTGTTTCAACAACGAATCGATCATAGATGAAGCCATCTTGAGATTTGAAACGCTAATAAATAACAAGTTATACAGTAAAGTCAGAGCCAAATTTACCAATGTCGCCGTCAAAGATTTTCGCCCAACTGATGAAGGTTATACCGTGATGCTCGGTTTTGATAATTGCGAGGTGCTAAAGGATTGACTCGCTACCATCTAAGTTGAAAAGAGTTTAGATGGAGATTCCATTGAATTCATTATTTGAGATTTCAAATTTGAAATTTCAAACGATATCGTTTCATTTAGACCTGGCAGAAGTTTCGACGGCGACGGCCTTTCCTTAGAAGATTTTAGTTTCTCTTTTGAAGAAGTGCGGGTCAAATATGAAAACGGTAGATAGAGAGGTCAGAGTTTTTATTCAATCTCCGACCTCTTATATTTCGCCGTTTTGCTGGTTAATCAAAAAAACCGAATCGTGTATGAAAACTTCACGCCGCGCCCCGTTTCCGGCGCGAGTTCCTTGATGAACGAAAGATGATTGCGGTATTCCTTGTTCGTTAAATTGTAAGCATTGACGCTGAAAATATGCGCCAGATGCTCTTTGCCGATCGTATAGTTGGCCGAAACATTGAAAAGTCCGTAACCTGCCGTGTACCGTTCGAGGGGGAAAAGTTTTTTCTGCCGACTTGCCAAATTAACTTCGGGTCGCACGTTAAAGCCTTTTAGTTTGTAGTCGAAACCGATACGGGCGTGCATCGGCGGAATGCGCGGCAGATTCAAATTGAGATCAACCAATTGAGCGCGAACGTAATCGGCGTTGAAAAACACATTGAAATATTTGTTCAGATCCGCATCAAAACTAAATTCCGCGCCCATATAACGGCTTTTTTCCTGCGAATAGCGGAGCACCGGCAAATTGTCTTCAATGTCCACCTGACCGTCGCCGTCCTCGTCCGCATACGCGAGATAAACGTAATTATTGATGCTGTAATAAAAAAGATTAAACTCGGCGCGAAATTTGTCGGATTGATGACGGAGACTGAAATCGAGTCCATTCGAGCGTTCGGGTTTTAGGTTTTGATTGCCGATCTCGAACGCGACGGTTCCGACGTGCGGACCGTTATTGTAAAGTTCTTCGAGCGACGGAGCGCGAAATGAATTTGAATAATTGAGAACCAACGCGCCCTTTTCCCACAAACCGACACGAATGCCGGCCGCACCTGAAAATCCCATAAAAGTGCGGTCGAGATAAGCCGCGTTTTCCGGATTGTAAGCGTTTCTTTCGATGCGTCCGCCGAATTGAAATGTCACGCGTTTGAATTTTAATTCTTCAAGCGCAAATCCCGAAAACGAATTGTGCGACACTTTCCCGTCGATCAGACGCTCTTCGCCCGTTATCGAATACTGGCGGTTAAAGCCTTCAAACCCGAAACGTCCGGTCAGTTTTCCGACCGATTTTTGTTCGAACATCGCACGTGACGACAAGGTTTTATTGCGAAAAGTCGTCCCGACAGTTTCGTCTTCGAGCTCGTCGTGAAGATAGTTGTTATAGTTGAACGTAAATTTACCGCTCGTCACAAACGCGTTGATGTCGCGAAAACCGCCGTTTAATTTCAAATTATACGAACGCGGCCGAATATCAATATTGGCATCATTTGACGCGCCGCCCGATTCGATAAAGGCGGCAAACGGAATTCCGTAACGGCGGCGGTCAATACTCAAGGTTGTCGTGAAATAGGCTTTTTTGTCATAAAACCCGCCGCCAAAAGTTCCGCTCGTCGAACGGCTCGCGGAATTTGGGACGATCCCGAGCGCCGATCGAAAATCGCCGGCGTTCTGAAAACTTCCGTTTCCGAAGAACAAAAACTTTTCCAAACCGTATTCGAGTCCGCCCGAAAGTCCTCCCTGTCGCGGATTGGTCGCGCCGACAGTTGTCAAAAATCCGCGAAAGCCTCTGTCGGCTTTGTCATCGTGATTGCTGACGGCATTGACGACACCGCCGATCGCATTGCTCCCGTAAAGCAAAGTTGCCGGACCTTTGACCACTTCGATGCGGTCAACATTCAGGGTATCAATGGTTTCGGCGTGGTCGCCCGATTGTGAACCGAGCGAACCGGAACGCACTCCGTCCTGCGCGACAAGCACGCGGTCACCGTCAAATCCGCGAATCACGGGGCGCGACGAACCCGCGCCGAAACTGCGTTTTGAAACGCCCGATTCGCCTTCGAGCACTTCGCCGAGCGATGTTCCGCTGCGGGTTGTGATCTGGCTCGAAGCAACCGTTTCGACAGTTTGCAGAGCCTCGAAAGTTGATTGCTCATTGCCCGAAGCCGTCACGGTAACTTCCTCTTTGACCGAAGAAATTTCCATTTGAAAATCGAGCGCGAGGGTTTCGCCGGCCGTCACGTCAATCGTTTTGCTAAGGTCGGCAAAACCGTCGTTATGAACGAGAATCGTATATCGGCCGGCGGAAACATTTTCAAAAACGTACTTTCCGTTTGCGTCGGTTTTGACCGATTTCTTGAGTTGAATGATCTCGACCCTTGCATCGTGCAAAACGGTATTTTCACCGCCGTATGTGACAGTGCCCGAAATTTTTGCGTTTTGGGCAAAGACCGCCGCTGCAAAAACGATTATGATTGCGAATATTTTCGATAAGTTTATTATCTGCTGCATATATTGAAATTTTGTTAGAAAAATAAAGATTAAGTCTGACAAATATGCAGGCTCAAGGCGATAAGTTTTTAATGAACGGTCGAAAAAGAGAGATGAGCGGTTAAAGTTTCAATAATTTCATCCGCAGAATTTTTGATTGCGTGCGGCTCGAAGCGATTTCCTGTCCGTTTTTCAGGGCGATCAGATAGGTTCCGCCCGGCATCGGACTGACCCGCGCGATCATTTCAAGATTGGCGATCGCGCCGCGTGAAAGCCGTATGAATTTGTCGGGCGCAAGCCGCGATTCGAGATCTTTGAGACGAAAATTGATGACGTATTTTTGATTTTTGCCGGTCGTGATGTAAAGCAATTCGCCGTCGGCAACAATTGAAGCGATCTCATTGACCGGCACGAGAAAAATTTCCTCGCGTTTTTTGACGGGAATTCGTTCCAAAAAATTCTTTTGGGAAACTATTTCATAAACCTGTGCGACATTTCTGACGGTTTCGGTTTCTTTGGCTTGCCAATCTTCTTGTTCAAGCCGTTCGTGTGCGCGGTTCAGGGTTTCCCGTAATCTCGATCTTTCGATCGGTTTCAGCAGATAATCAACCGCGTTGACCTCAAAGGCCTGCACCGCATATTCGTCAAATGCCGTGACAAATGCAACCAGCGGCATCTGCGACTTCGGCAAAAGCCGAACGGCTTCAAGCCCCGAGATTTCCGGCATCTGCAGATCGAGCAGCGCCAGATCGGGTTTGGTTTGTTTGATGATTTCAACCGCATCGGCACCGTTTTCCGCTTCGCCGACCAGTTCCACATCTTCAAATTCGCGTAAGATCGCCTTTAGAAATTCGCGTGCCGGACGTTCATCGTCGGCAATAATGATTCGGAGTTTGTTCATACAGATTTCGTAACTGATGAGGGTTTTGGTTTTTGGTTTTTGGTTTTTTGAAAGAAATTACAGATCAGGAACGAGTCTCTCACCCTTTTGATTTTTTTTCAGAATCTTGATTGAAAATCATTAGGGTTTAACTTGAATAAAACCAAAAACCAAAGACCAAAAACCAAAGACCTCATCAAATGATTTGCGCCTTGACGGGCAATTTAATTTCGGCACGCGTTCCCTTTTGCAGATCGGTTTCGATCATCAGATGCGCCTTTTTGCCGTAATATGAAAGCAATCTCTGTCGGATATTTTCCAGACCGATTCCGTCGGAATGCGCTTTTTTCTCGTCGTAACCAACGCCCGAGTCAGCAATCATTACAAATAAAAAAGGTTCGCCCTCCTCGATTTTCAGTTCGGCGGAAATGCTAACTTCGCCGCCTGATTTCGCCCCGGAAATGCCGTGTTTGACGGCGTTTTCAACCAGCGGCTGTAAGATCAAAGACGGCACACGCATTTTTTCGAGCGCCTTCGGAATCTTTATCTTAACCCTTAAACGCTCTTCAAAGCGCGTTTTTTCAATATCCAGATAATTTTCGATCAGTTTGATTTCCTCGCCGAGCGAACAAAATTCCTTGGTCGAACGCAGCACGCCGCGCAGCAGCTGCGTCAGTTTCATCAATGTTTCAAAGGCTTTGTCCGGCGCAGTTTGGATCAGATAACCGATGGACGTCAGCGCATTGAACAAAAAATGCGGATTGATCTGCGCCCGCAGCGCGGAAAGCTGGGCTTCGGTCGCAAATTTGGCAAGTTTGTCCTCGCGCATTTCGCGCGCATAACGCTCTTCGGAAACACGCAGCACGTCAATCCGCCGCGCCGCCGCAACCGCGATCTCTTCAAGCATTTTTATCTCGTCCGAAAGAAGCCTTCGGCCGCCCGCAAAATCCTTCAGATTGATCTGATAAAAAGGTGTTTCGACGGTCGGAACAAATATTTCCGCACTTCGCGACGTAAAATTAACCATCGGCAAACTTGTTTCGTTCTGCGCCAGCTCGTTCCAATTCGCTTCCTTTGTGGTCAGCGCAAACGCCAATTCCTCACAAACTTCGTCCAAAACCGATTTTATATCGTTCCGTTTTTCGATGGTGCGGACGATCTGGATCTGGAGTTTTTCGTAATTTGCGCGCTGCAAAATGATCTTATCAACCAGCCAGACGGCAAATTTGTGCAAACCCGGATAAATTAACGCGGTCGCCATCCATAAAGCAATTACCAAAACTGCCGCCTGAACATCATTTCGGTCGTGCGTTTCGTGCCACGCAAGCAGCGGAACGGCAATAAAAACATACAAACCGAATGCGACCGAAGCCAGCAGTAGAAGCGACAACGCCCGTTTCAAAAACAGATCGGCAAATGCAAAACGATAATCCTGAAACAAGATGGCGAGCGCGAGCGGCAAAGATGATTGATGCGCGACGAGTTCGACCAGCCACGATTTTTCTTCCTGTTGACCGCTCAGGTGAAGCGCCGAAACCGCAAAGACCGACAAAGCTGAAATCCAAACCGCTTTATTTTGAATCTTTTGCCGAAAAGTAAAAATAAGCAGTCCGCCGAGCAGCGCCAGCGAACCGACCGTCAAAACGCGCAAAGCCAGATCTGACGGGGCAGATCTTTCAAAGATCGCCGATTGAAAATGAAGCAGCGCGGCAAAAATGCTCAAACCGTAGGCCGTAAAAGTCAGCCATCGGACATTTTTGTTTTCGCCATCCTCGTTTTTCCAGGCCGAATGAACGACCACCGACGGCAGAAAACCGAGCGCGGAATATGAAATTGCCAGCAAAATGGGTGAAACCTGCGCTCCTCCGAAATCCTTCCAAAAAAGCGCCGTCAGTTCGCCCGTGTTCCATAAAAGTCCAAGCGCGGCCGTCAGCAGCAGCAATAAATCGGGCGCATTTCGTTCCTTTGATTTGCGATGCCGCACAACCATCAGCAGCAGAAGCGCGTAAAGAGCGATTCCGACCGTAAAACCCAAAAGATTGATCAGCGCTGCGGCATTAAACATCTCGTTTTAATTAAATGG
>JANLTD010000608.1:0-1562 GCA_031362765.1 Acidobacteriota bacterium
GTCACGAAGTGCCAAACTCCGTGTTTGTCAGAAACTTTAGTTATTTGGAGAAGAGTGCCATGAAAAAGAGAAACCTGCCGAAAACAAGTGAAAATATTCGTCGTGAAAAAGATCCGATTCCCTGGCGGTATTGTTTGTTGACCCTCTTTTGCGGCGTCGTGTTGGTTGGCGGATTTTTCATGGCGGCACGTTCGCATTTCTCCTCGATCAATTTTGGTTTCAAAAACTCGGATCTGAAAAAACAGATTGAAAATCTCGGATCCGAAAAACGCCGGCTGACCTTGCTCAAGGAAATCGCGCTTTCGCCCGCTGAAATCAAAAAAGCGGCGAAAAAGCTCGGGTTGACCGAAATGACCGCAAGCAGTTTTGAAACTGTTCGGGCACGCGACGAAAAAATCGAAAAACCGCAAGCCGTCAAGGTTTCGGAAGAAAAGGCCAAAAAGCCGGCCGCAGAAAAATCGCCTGACACGAAAACAGTTGAAAGACTTGGTAAAGACGGCGTTTCGAAAGATAAGGCGCAAAATGTCAAAAAAGAGGTCAGAGAAAGACCTCCGACACAAATCGCTAAAAAGTAAAGAGTTAACCTTCCTCCAACTCTGCAAAAAAACGACGACCGTTTGATTTGGAAAAGGTCTCCGAACTTGTTTACAAAGGTTGTCACGCCGGACGGCGTAGCTCCGAACGAAGAATACGATGCCAAAACGCGCCAATAAGAAAACAACTAAAAACCCGATGCAGACGGCTTTTACGCGGTTTATGTTGATTGTTGCCTTTTTTGTTCTCTGGATCGGCGGGATCGGCGCGCGGCTCGTTCATTTACAGATCAATCAGCACCAAGTCCTGCGCGATAAAGCTCTCAACCAACGCCGCGACACGGTCAGGGAAAAACAGCTTCGTGGGACCATCTACGACACCAATGACCGCACTTTGGCAATGAGCATCAAAGCCAAATCGCTTTACGCCGACCCCGCGGAAGTCGAAGATGTTGAGACAACCGCTAAAGAAATTGCCAGGGCCTTAAAGCTCAAAACAGCGGATATTTTGAAACCGTTGAAAGATGCAAAAGACAGCGGTAAGCGATTTGTTTGGCTTGCGCGCAAACTCGATGCAGAGGCGGTGCGAGGATTAAACGCAGCGCTCGAGAATAAAGAGCTGAAGAAAAACGATTTACCGCGTTTTTCGGGTTTGCATTGGAAAGATGAACAGAAACGCAGTTATCCGTATAACACGCTGGCGGCGCAGGTCATCGGGTTCAGCAATGCGGACGACGTCGGCAGCGCGGGAATCGAACAATCGCAGGAAGAAAATCTGCGCGGCGCAATGGTCAAGAGTTGGCAGGACCGCGACCGGCTCGGCCGGGTTTATGATGAATCGAACGAAGACGATGAGCGCGAACCACCGAAAAATGTGGTTTTGACGCTCAATCATTCGATTCAATATAAGGTCGAGCAAGCCCTCGAAGAAGGCGTCAAAAAAGCCGGTGCGAAATCGGGAATGGCGATTGTTATGAACCCGCAGACGGGCGAGATTTTGGCGATGGCAAATTATCCGACTTTTGACCC
>JANLTD010000323.1:0-2070 GCA_031362765.1 Acidobacteriota bacterium
CATCGAGCCGCATAAGGTCGCCAAACTTTCGGGTATCGGCTGTTCGTCGAAAACGCCCGCCTATTTTCTGAACAATTCGCACGGTTTCAACTCCGTTCACGGACGAATGCCGTCGGTTGCGACCGGCGCTAACTTAGCGAACCGCGATCTGATCTATTTGGGCGTCTCGGGCGACGGCGACACGGCTTCGATCGGGATGGGACAATTCGTCCACGTCGTGCGCCGCAATCTCAATATGGTTTATCTCGTGATGAACAACGGATGTTACGGCTTAACGAAAGGGCAAGATTCGGCGACCGCCGATCACGGTTCAAAAAACAAATCGGGTCACATCAATCTTTTTGAATCAATTGATCTGGCAAGCCTCGCGATCGAGCTTGGCGCAACCTTTGTCGCGCAAAGTTTTTCGGGCGATAAGGAACAGCTGATTCCGCTCATCAAAGCCGCGATGAGTCATCCGGGATTTGCCTTTATCAACGTCATCAGCCCTTGTGTGACTTTTAATAATAATCTCGGTTCGACCAAATCTTACGATTACGTCCGCGAACATATGGAAGCGACCGCGACCTTTGATTTTGTGCCGCTGGCGCGTGAGATCAAGACAAAATATGAAGAAGGCAGCACCGAAAGTCTGACAATGCACGACGGTTCGGTCATTCAATTACATAAATTGGCGAAAGATTGGGATCCGCTCGACCGGATTTCAGCGATGAACGCGGTCGGCAATGCGCGCGCCAAAGGCGAAATTCTAACCGGCTTGCTTTATATGAACCCTGAATGTCAAGATTTGCACAGCTTGATCGAAACCAGCGAAAAGCCTCTGAATTCACTATCCGAAGCGGAACTGTGTCCGGGTGCAGAAATATTGAAAGGCATAAACGATAGTTTTCGATAAGATTTAGCGATAAAAACATATATCTAATTCGACGCGTGTCCGATTAAAAAACTTTCAAATTCATTTAATCTGACACGCGTCGAACAAATTGATGTAATCAATTAGCTGTCAGCTCTGAGCTAATTGCTTTTAGCTGCTCTTATAAAACTTATTCTATCGCGTAATTTGGTATTACTTTTTATTGAGCCGCATCGAATTGCCGATCACCGAAAGACTCGACAGCAGCATCGCGCCCGCCGCCATGATCGGGTTGAGAATGCCCGTCACCGCAAGGCTCATCCCGAGCGTGTTGTAGAAAAACGTCCAAAACAGATTTTGCCGGACGATGCGCCACGTTTTATTCGAAAGATCAAATACCGTCAGGATCTTTTCCAAAGAGCTTCCGATCAAAACAATGTCAGCGGCTTTCATCGCAATATCGGTTCCCGACCCAAGCGCGATACCGAGATCGGCGGCGGCAAGCGCGGGCGCGTCGTTGATGCCGTCGCCGATCATCGCTACCCGCAAACCTTGTTTTTGCAGCTTTTCAATTGCCGTGGTTTTATCCGACGGCAATGCGCCGGCTTGAAAATCATCCGCGCCGATCTGTTCCGCGACAAATCTGGTCGTCGCCCGCGAGTCGCCTGAAACGATAATTGACCTGATGCCGCGCGTCCGTAATTTGCCGACGATTTCCGCCGCTTCCGGTTTGACCGAGTCGCCAAAGGCAAGCGCGCCTTTGAGTTTTCCGTCAATACCGAAATACGCGACGGTTTTGCCCGACATTTCCCATTCAAAAACCTTTTCGTCAAGCGGCGATTCAATCAAAAGTTTTTTTTCTTCGACCATTCGGCGATTACCGACAAAGACCTGTCGGCCGGCGACTTTGCCCAAGATCCCGAATCCTTTCCATATCTCTACATTTTTTGCATCGTTAAGCGAGATCAGACAATTTTCTGCGTAACGGACAATCGCGTTTCCGAGCGGATGTTCCGAATATTTTTCGAGCGCGGCAATAATCGGCAGATATCTGTTTTCAAAGACCTCACGTTCGTTAACCGGATTCAGATCAAACGCGGTTTTGATATTGAGAATGACCGCATACGCGAGCTTTTTCGCGATTTGCGCAGAAGAGGCCAGCGCCACGTCCGTGAGTTCAAACTTGCCTTCGGTGATCGTTCCTGTTTTGTCAAAGA
>JANLTD010000649.1:0-5499 GCA_031362765.1 Acidobacteriota bacterium
TTTGTCAATTTTTTATTTTGTTTTTTTGAGTCCGGCGTTTACGCGGCATTTTCCCCTGTTGAAAGTTTGGCCGCTTAAACGCGGGACTCAAAACTTTTAAGCGACCAATTACTTTTTCTTTCTGACGTAATAAACGATTCCGCTGTGATCGTCTGTAAAAAGAAACGAATCTTCAGTCAATTTCATGATGTCGCAAGGTCGTCCGACGACCCGTTTGCCCTGTAGAAAGCCGTTCATAAAATCCTGTAGTTTCGCGCCTTTTCGCATAATGACGATTCGGTAACCTTTTGCCAGATTCTTATTGGTCGAACCGTGAAGCGATACGAGAAATGAATTTTTCAAAAGCGCGTCCGGCGTGTCTTCGTCAAAATAATCAAAACCGAGCGCGGACGAATGCGCCGGAAAATAGCCGTAAGACACGGGAACATTCGCGCAGGATCTAAGGCGCTTCGTCGGTTTTTTCAGATCATTGGGCTTGGTCGTGTCAAAGAAAACTTTTCCGTTTGATTGATAACACGAAGCCCAACCGTAATCCGCTCCGTCTTTGAGCGCGTAGAAAGTTTCGTCGGGTTTATATAATCCGAGATGGTCGGAGCCCTGATTGGTCGCAAACAGACCATTCGCCACCCATTTTAGCCCGACCGCGTTTCTCAAACCTTTCGCAAAATAGCGTTGTTTGCTGCCGTCCGGGTTCATTTCCATAATGGTCGCGCGAACCTGCTCTGTCTCGTCGCAGGCGTTACAACTCGAACCGACCGAAATATAAAGTTTGCCGTTCGGCGAAAATGCGATCGTTCTGGTCAGATGCCAGCCGCCGTATTTGTAGCTCAAGCCGTAATCGGGAAACGTCGCTAAAACTTCCGGTTTCGCGTCGCCCGGTTTTGTTTCGCCCTGCGTGAACCTGCGGCGCGTCAGTTTGTCGGTTTCCGCCAGATAAAACCAATCTTGTCCGTTTTCATCCGTGTAAAACTGGACGCTGTTCGGGTTTTTGAGATTTGTTAGGTAAGGAATGACTTTGCCGAATTTTCCCGCCTTCTCGTCCCAGTCATCGAGAATATAAACAGATCCTTTTTTATTGTCGGTCAGATTAAACATATCCGTCACGAAAATTCGCCCATCGGGCGATCTGGCGAAAAACCGAACGCGTTTCAGACCTTCGACAGCGGGGATTATTTCGTAATCGGCGGGCAGATTCAGGTTAAAGGTCTTGCCGTTTTTCAGGGTCACCTTATGTGGCGTAAGTTCTGTTTGGGAAAATGTTTGGACGGGGAAAATTACGGAAAATAAACAAAAAAGCAGCAAAATTCGGGCAAGAATATTATTGATCGGCATCGGTTTTCTCCATGTGTTTTGAGAAGAGTTTAGCCGATAATCGGTTTTCAATCCAGATGGGCCATAGCTATGAACCGATTTTGGATTTCGAACATCATTTTTTAATGGAATTTGGAATCACACGGAATTATTTTAAGCCGACCGCTTCTAAACGACCACTGTATTTTTTTTGTTCGACCGCTTATGTATAAACCCAAGAAATTTGTGTAAAATCAGGTCAGGAATATTTTGACCAATGGAGAAAATTAAATGGATTACGGCAAATTTGGTGTAGATGAAGGAAAAAAACTTAGTCTTAAAGATCACAAGACCGACTTTACGGGCGATTATAAAGATAAAACCGAAGCGGTCGAAGATCTGGAAAAAAATGTTGCGCGATTGGCGGAACTGCAAGACATTCTTTACGCGCAAAATGTTCACGCGCTACTTATAATTTTTCAGGCGATGGATGCTGCCGGCAAAGACGGTGCGATCAAACACGTGATGTCGGGCTTGAATCCGCAAGGTTGTCAGGTTTTTTCGTTTAAGCAGCCTTCGTCTGAAGAATTGGATCACGATTATCTCTGGCGCTGTGCGAAATCGACGCCTGAACGCGGGAGATTGGGAATTTTTAACCGCTCGTATTATGAAGAGGTTTTGGTCGTCCGCGTTCATCCGGAAATTCTGCAAAGCCAACAACTTCCCATTGATATCAAAAACGACAAAAATATCTGGAAAAAACGTTTTAACCAGATTCGCAATTTTGAAGAACATCTCGCGGAAAACGGCGTTCACGTCATCAAATTCTTTCTCAATGTTTCCAAAGATGAACAAAAAGCGCGTTTTCTGGCGCGCATCGCCGAACCTGAAAAGAACTGGAAATTTTCCGCGTTCGACGCGAAAGAACGCGCCTTTTGGGACGATTATATGAACGCTTACGAAGAGGTAATGGAAGCGACTTCGACCGAAAAATCGCCGTGGTATATCATTCCGGCGGACAAAAAATGGTTCACGCGCGTCGCCGTTTCGGAAATCATCGTCAAAAAACTCGAATCGCTGAATTTGCATTATCCGGTCGTCACCGAAGCGCACAAGCAAGATTTATTGAAAGCGAAAGAATTATTGGAAAGCGAAGATTAATAAATTGTAAGAACTTTTCGCTTTATTATAACCCGATATGGTTTTATGAAGCGAACTCTATCTTTTTTACTTTTCTGGTCTTCTGTGTTGAATTCAAAAGTTATTTTCACTTCGCGTTCTTTCGTTTTTTTATCTTTTGAAAAAAGCCATTTTTTAGCCGCATCTTCAGAAACTTTTCGTAAAAGCGGATGTCCACTTTCGACTTTTGAAGAAATCACTTTGCCGTCTTTGTCAATTTTTACCGTCACGACTACGTAGCCCGACGCCCAAACAGCTTGGGCTGCTGATGGATATTGGGGCGCAACGTATTTAACAACTTTCGGCGATTTTTCCTGAGCAAAGTTTGTGCCGACGAAACAAAAAACAAGCAAGATAAAAGCAAAGAGAAATTTTTTCATAAACTCATTTCAGACTTTTTCCCTGTGATGTTTCGGTGGCGGGATCGGGTTGCAAACGGCGGAAATTAAACTTCGCTCAAAACGACGATTTCGGCGCGGCGTTTGGCTTCGTCGAGAAAGGTCTCGATCGAGCGGGCAACTTTTTCTTCGGTCAGAATGCGGTCAATCTCGGCGCGTTTTTCGTTAAAGGTCGGCACCAACAGGCCGGGAAATCGCTTGCGAAAATCGGGCGTGAAAACTTCGCGGTAATATTTCGATTCGTCTTCGGGTGTGATGACGACAAACGAACGAAAACGAAAATCGAGATATTTTTCGATCCTCACGCGCTGCGCCATCAAACGCACAAAATTATCATCCTTGACCGAATCGAAACCGACAATCCGAAGCCGTTTTTCAAATTCGGCGGTTGACGGGAAAAGTGCCAGCACACGCTTTATTTCCGCATCAATTTCCGCGTCGCCCGGCGGATCTTGCGGCAATCTTTCAGATTCAATTGCGATCAGGCGCTGGTTAATGATCAGCTGCAAGGCACGATTCAGATCTTCGGAGCTCGGCGGCGTGATCGAAATATTCGGCTGCAGAGCAAGCTGCCAAAGCAAATCGGAATAAGTGATCAGTTCGGGCTTTCCAACGCCGTCGTCAACCGTCGCGACCGTCTTGTCAACAATTTCCTGCGCCACGGTTTTGGGCACGGCGAAAAAGAAAATCAGCGTCAGCATTATCAGGATCAGCGAAAATTTCTTTATCGGCCGGCAGCTCTTTTTCATATGTCTTTTTTGATTTTCGTTCTATTGACGATAACTGTCAAATATATTACTGGTTTAACCTGTTAAAACTATTGACAAAATGTTTAAAAACCTATTTAATTTAATTGGAAGTTTTTATATGACTTGCCAATTCTCGAAATCCAACCGACCTCTTTCAGATGACAAATGTTTGGGAAAGTTTGTCAGACTGTAATTAAAACAGAAATGTTAGCCCCGAAAACGATAAAAAGCGCGTCGAAAACTTTCTCTGCGGTCAGGAAAGAGACGGACGCCTTATCCAATTTGAAATTCATCACCGAACTCGGACGCAGTTTGCTGGTCACGGTTCACCCGAAAAAAGTTGCTTCGCGCGTGGCGGAAGCGATCTGTCTTGAAACGCGGGCAAAAACTTGTGCGGTCGTTGTCGAACTCGAACAAATCGGTTTGGTGAGCAGCAGTTTTGCGTCTGAAAACAGCGAGACAAAACAAAACTTTCTGCATTATAGAAAATTCAAGAAATGGCTCGAATTTCTGCCGCCGCAGATTTCGGTTTGGACTGAAACGGAAGAGAAATTTTTGCTCAAAGACAAAACACACGGTTTTGAATATGTTTCGCCTGTGCACATTAACGGCGTGGTCAAAGGCGCGGTCGTGGTCGGATTTGCCGCGAAAAAGGATTGCACCGAAATTGCGAAAAGATTGATTGACGCGGCGGCGCAGATGGCGGCGATGAGCATCAATCTTTCAGCGCATTACGAATCTGCGATCAATACTTCGATCAGCGAAGCGCGCGAAGAGCACCGCAAATTTACCGAATCGGTTTTAGACGCGCTGCCCGTTTCGATCTATGTGATCGATCGCGATTATCAAATCGTGACGTGGAACCGGCATCGGGAAATCGGCACCCAGGGAATGCCGCGCGAGGCGGTGATCGGGCGCAATGTCTTTCAGGTCTTTGCCAAATATTCGCAAGGCAGATTGAAACAGGAATTTGAACGCGCTTTTCGGACCGGAAACATCGAACGCATCGAACAGCAAACGGTTGACCAATCGGGCGCGACGCAGCATTGGATGGTCAGCAAAATTCCGATGCGCGACGAACGAACAGGTGAAGTAATGCACGTCATCACGGTTGGCGAAGACGTGACAATGCGCGTCGAAGCGATCCACGCCGCCGGCCGCGCCGAAAAATTGGCGGCCGTCGGTCGGCTCGCGTCAGGCGTCGTTCACGAAATAAATAATCCGCTGGCGACGATTTCGGCGTGCGCCGAATCGCTCGAATCACGGGTCGAAGAAGGTGCCTTCGGAGCGTCGCCCGAGGTTGACGATCTGCACGAATATCTCGGTCTGATTCGGAGTGAAGCGTTTCGTTGTAAAGCGATTACCAATGGTTTGCTTGATTTCAGCCGCGTCCGGACAAGCAATCGTTTGATGATCGACGTCGCCGAACTCATCAGATCTTCGGCAAACTTGATCGCGCATCAGCGGCGCGGCAACGACATTAATATCAGATTTGAACTGAGCGTTGATCTGCCGCAGATCAACGCCGACGGCGGGCAAATTCAGCAGGCGATAATCGCGCTGGCCGCGAATGCGGTGGACGCGATGCCCAATGGCGGAACTCTTACATTCCGCACATCTTCGGCAAACAATCGGGTAGTTATCGAAATACAGGATTCGGGAATCGGCATTGCGCCGGAAAATCTTTCAAAGATCTTCGAGCCTTTCTTTACGACCAAAGAGGTCGGCAAGGGGACCGGGCTCGGGTTAGCGGTTTGTTACGGCATCATAACCGAACACGGCGGACGCCTCGCCGTGCGCTCAAATATGGGTATCGGGACAACCTTCACAATTTATCTTCCAATTCAGAAGCAGTGGTGAGAAGAGAGTAGAGAGTGGAGAGT
>JANLTD010000666.1:0-1666 GCA_031362765.1 Acidobacteriota bacterium
ATTGTCAACAATTCAGCTATATAAAGTGGTTTTTTATCCGGCTGTGTATAGGGAAAAGTCATTAAGGGCTGTCGAAAATCTTTTATTGGTTTCTCATACGGAGGCTCAAATAAAATTTGGTGTAGTAACTCTACGTTTTTCAGTATTTCCTTGACTTCATTTCTCAAAATTTCATTTTGCTTAACTTCCGGGTCGTCAAAAGTCCAACAATGTTCAGGATACTGAATCTGATTGATAGCCATTACTGTGCGGGCGAAACTTGAAGCGCGATTTTCGACAAGTTTCGTTTCCCAATTAGACAGCTGTTTTCCTGTGCTGTTGATTTTGAGAAAGGACTTTTCAGCTATTTCATAATTTCCTTGAACCCATAGAACAGGAAAACCAACTTCGGCAGTTATAAGTTGCCTCATTCGTTCTGCATATTTCAGCGCGGTTAAATCCATAAAATCTTCGGGATTTTCACCATTTTCTTTATATGATCGAAAGCGAGCATTGGCTAATCTGTAATCTTCATAATTGCCGATTCCTCTTTCTCTCAACAAAGAACGAACCTCTTTCGCTGCTCGAACAATTTCCTTTTCTGTTCCTGCATCTTTGTAATTAACGATTCGGCGGTCTCCCCAATCATCTTTTACCCAAGCTAAAAGAACTGAAACTCGATGACCTCCATCTAAAACATAAAGATAGCTATCGCGGCTTTTCCACAAAATAATGCTGGGAACAACCTGTTCGTATAATACTGCTTCCAAAAGGTCAGCGCATTCAACAGGAGACCACGCCCAAGTTGCGCGTTGAAAATCAGGCTTTCTAAAATAAGGCGTGAAAGAATCTTCACCGTAAAGATGTTTAAGCTGAAGTTTAGGAAAACCACTTGGAGTTTCTTCTGTTCGATTTACTTCCTCCTGAAACAAAACTCCGTCTCTCGTTAGATTTTTTCTTGTTCTACGATATAACAAGTTTTCGCGTTCTATATGATGGTCAAGATAAACTTTTAGTAATTTGGCTGCCATAGGATTATTATTTTGCTCACACTATTTTGTTATTAACTCACTAACTTTTTCGCTTTCTTAATTACATTCTCGACCGTAAAACCGTAATCGCGGAAAACGTCTTCGGCGGGTGCGCTTGCGCCGAATTTATCTACCGTTAAAGTGTCGCCTTCGAGTCCGACGTATTTGTGCCAGCCGAGAGAAACTCCGGCTTCGATTGCCAGACGCGCTTTCAGGCTTTTCGGTAAGACCGATTCTTTGTAGGCATCGGATTGTTCGTCGAAAAATTCCCAGCAAGGCATTGAAACAACGCGCGTCGGTGTTCCCGAAGCGTTTAATTTTTCGCGGGCTTCCATTGCCAAACCGATTTCCGAACCTGTCGCAATAATAAGTAATTTCGGCACGGCTTTTTTGCCTTTTTTGTTTTCGGCTTCGGCTAAAATATACGCACCTTTGTGCAAACCTTTGGCATCGGCAAATTTTTTGCGATCAATTACGGCAACTTTTTGGCGTGAAAAAGCGAATGCGGTCGGCGCATTATCTCGCAAAAGTGCGGCTCGCCACGCTTCGCGGGTTTCGTGTGCGTCGCACGGGCGAATGACGGCGAGATTCGGAATTGCACGCAATGCCGCGAGATGTTCGACCGATTGATGCGTCGGACCGTCTTCGCCCAAACC
>JANLTD010000704.1:0-1840 GCA_031362765.1 Acidobacteriota bacterium
CTTGATCGGCTTCGACCTGTCCATCGCCGAAAGTCTGACCTTTTTGCAACGCCTCAAAGTAAATAGTGATATTGTCCAAAATCTCCGTGGCCGAATGCGAATGATAAAGCGTTTGGCGAAACTGTGCGCCGCCGACTAAGCCTTTGGTAAATTGTCCGGCGAGCTGTTTCATTTTGCCAAGGGCGACGATTTCGGGCATTTCCTCAGACAGATAGCCGAAAAATTCGAGCAGCACAGCTTTCTTTTCTTCGACATCGGGCTGATACGGTTCCCGTCCGTTTAACACATCGTCGAACTGTCGAAAAATCCATGGATTCTGCATCGCGCCGCGTCCGATCAGGATTCCGTCCACTCCAGTTTCGTTCCATTTTTTCAAACCGTATTCAATCGAAGTAATATCGCCGTTGCCCGAAACCGGAACCGAAACCGCTTCTTTCACAGCTTTGATGACATCCCAATTGGCCAGCCCTTTGTAGCCTTGTTCTTTGGTGCGTCCGTGAACCTGAATATGTTCGACACCGCACTGCTCGGCCATTTTTGCAACTTCCGTGCAATTTATCGTCGAATCTGAAAAACCGACGCGCATTTTCAGCGTTAGCGGAATCGTAATCGCGCTTTTGATTGCTTTGAGAATGATCTCCATTCGCGGCATATCTTTAAGAAGTGCCGAACCGCCGCCGTGTTTGACGACCTTCGGCGCGGGACAACCGCAATTGACATCCAGAATATCCGCGCCGACCTCTTCAGCCATTTCCGCGCCCAAAGCCATTCTTTCGGGCTGTCCGCCGAAGATCTGGACGGCAAACGGGCGTTCTTCTTCGGCAAAACGCATCTGCCGTTTCGATTTCGGATTATGGCGCGTCAGACCTTCGACCGAGATAAATTCGGACACGACCAGCCCAACACCGCCGCGCCGTTTTATCAGGCGGCGAAAAGTATAATCCGTGACACCCGCCATCGGCGAGAGTATCAGCGGCGGGTTGATTTCGATATTTCTGATTTTGAAAGGCTTCATTACTAAGGTTTTTGTATCTTCAGGCTTTTTGATGAAGCGAAAATCTTTGACGTTGTAAGTTATGAGAGTTAAATCGTTTTCCAAACAAGTTGCCGCGATAGTCGCATCACCAAGCATTAAGTTGTGACTCTTTGAGTATGTCCGAATCAGCTCAAGCGTTTTTTGCGAAATCGCTTTATCAAAATGAATCAATGCGGGTCAGATATTTTTCTATTTTCTGAACTTCCGATTTGTCTTTTGAGCCTTGGATCAAATCGACATAAACAATTGTGTCAATTGCACAAGCCAGAGATTCGACCAGAGATTTTCAACTTCGCGCCGCCTTTGAGAATCGCGATAAAAATATTGGTATCAATCAAATAATCCGTCAACTTCTTAATGATCTGTCATTCGACTTTCTTCTCAAATTTCGCGCAATTTTCTCGACCGATTCTGTTCTGTCCGCCCAAAGTCCTAAAATCTCGGCATCATCAACTTTGTTTTCTTCTTTCACCAAATTTTCAAGTTTCGACAACACTTCCGGTGCCGAATTTTCAGTAATTAAACGATAATTTCGGTTGACGTTCTGCGGAATTTCAATCGTTACCTGTCCCATAATACTGAAAATTATAACACATTAAAAATTGTGAAAAAATGCTTATCAGCGGCGAACGTATCAGCGGCGGATTGATTTCGATATTTCTGATCTTGAAAGGCTTCATCTCTTAAGCCGCCACTTTTTTAACGACAGTTCGGTAGAAAGAATTGTCGAATTTAGTCGGTGAAACCGACGGTATATTCGTAGCCCACAGTGCCAACTGTGGGTAAAATCGTCATTTTAGGCAG
>JANLTD010000712.1:0-2705 GCA_031362765.1 Acidobacteriota bacterium
TAATGAATTTACGCTAATTTTTATTTTTATTCAAAATTGCCTGTGCCCAACCGATAAAAGTTGCCGCATCAATTGTCAAAAGGAGTATCGACACGCCACAAAAAATTAATGGATTGAAAAGTGTTTTTATCTCAAACTCAAAACGATGCAGCAAAATTCGTTTCGCCGTTCGCGCCACAAGCCACGCCAAAATCCCAAAAAGCCAAAACCAACTATGAATAATCACCAAAACTAAAAAAAGCAAAACTAGCAGATATTGTTTTGCTACACCGTAATGCCAATCCCAGGCGCGACCTACCCAAACATTGTGTTTTGAATACAAAGCAAATTTTTGAAATGTTGTTTTAAGATTTGGTTGTAATTGCCAGTGAACATTCGCTTGCGGTGCGAAAGCCGATTTATAACCCTGCTTTTCAGCAGCTTCCATAAACATTAAATCTTCCGCCGCCCGGAAATCGGGAAACCCGCCGACCTTTTTCCAAACATTCTTCTTTAGCATTGACGATGCAATAAACTTCCCGCGAATATTATTTTCTCTTTTTGGTGGAACATAAGCAATGGCTGCACATTTTACGAATGATGAACTAATATTAGGTGAATAATTACCGTAAACTAAATCGGCTTCGGGCGAATTTTCCGCTGCCTCAACAAGCTTTTCGAGCCAGTCGTTTTCGAGCTCGATGCCCGCATCCGTCAGTGCAATCCACTCATTCTGCGCACTTTCGATGCCAATATTGCGGCCCTTTCCGGGTGATGCTTCGGTTACTTTAATAAGTATGATTTTAGGATTTTTTGCCGCAAATTGTTCGGCGAGTTTCACCGTACCATCAGTCGAACCTCCGTCAACCAGAACAATTTCGTCAGGCTGAAAAGTCTGACGTTCGATTGATTCGATAAGTTGTCTTAAAGAATCGCTTTCGTTCTTCATCGGAATGACCAGAGAAATTTGTAGATTCTTCACAAAACTCATTTGATTTTTTTTCAACGCAGAGAACGCAGAGGACGCAGAGAAAATTATAGATAAGAAGAGAAACGGTTATAGTCAAAAGTGTTTTTTACCTTAATTATCTTTCTTAAAAACTATGCGCTCTCTGCGTTCTCAGCGTTTCAAATACATTATAAAACCGCCGCCGATTCGCCGCGATAAAGCGCCCGGCTTTTGCGATAGATCGGATGATTGCCGAATTTGCAATACAAATATTTGTGCAGACTTGGTAATTTGAATTTGCCCCCCGGATTATATTGAAAAGCCTTGTCAGCCATCGTAGACGCAGATTTCGGGTCATCACCCTGCAAAAAATAATTGCCGCTCGTAAAACACATATTCATCATCGCTTCTTTTTCGATCGCGCGAATCTCGGCGGGAAGATCGTCGCGTGCAAAGTATTTTTTATACATATATTCGAGTTCCGGCGCGGCTTTTTTCGCCTGCGAAACGGTTTTCGAATCGGCGTGCAGGCGATAGGTCGAAAAAATCCCTTCGATATGTTCGATCTTGTAATAAATTCCGGCGCGCATCCAGAAATCCCAATCCATAAAATAATAGAATTTTGGGTCGAGATCCCCGACTTTACCGACGATTTCGCGGCGGATAAAGGCAGACGGTTGTGAGATCGAATTTTCGCAGGTTTTGATGAATTTCTCGTATGTAAAGTCAATAATCGGGCGCGTCGGTTCGATTTCCGTGCCGTCGGCTTCAGTGTACATCGAATCGCCGAAAACGATTCCGACCTCCGGATTTTTCAGCAAATACTCCATTCCGGTGCGAACCGAGGTCGAATCATAAAACGTATCGTCCGAATTAAGCCACGTGATAATTTCGCCCGAAGTCATTGCCCAACCCTTGTTAATGGTCGGCGTTTGACCCATATTTTTGTGCGTTTCCCAGTTGACTTTCTCATCGTATTCCGCCAAAATCTGCGGTGTTTCGTCAGTCGAACCATCATCCAAAACGATATGTTCGATATTCGGATAATCCTGTGCTAACACGCTCTCAATCGTGTCGCGCAGAAAATCCGCCTGATTATATGCGGGCGTGACGACCGTCAAAGTCGGCAAATTCGGATCTTTTTTAATATATTCCTTCATTAAATTTTGCTCCGGCATTTTTCCCTTACCGGATTTTAGTAAACGTCAGTATTGAATAGGGAATTAATCGAACGCAACGCCGTCATCGCGGGCGGCACACGTCGCTGAAAGCGGCGTAACAACGCCTCGATTAACTTAAAACTTTCAAATCAATACTGGCTTCGAGCGTTTTTCAAACGCTGTGCCGTCAGCGATGACGGCGTTCCGTCCTATCCAATACTGACGTTTGTAAATAATAGTTAATTAGACGCAGACAAGTTCGGATTTGGCTTTTTTTATCCAAATCTTTTTTGTCCGCGCCGATTGTAATAATTAACCGCGAAAACTTGAATGGGGATTGTTTTTTTTCAACATCGAAAATTGACAACAACGCGGGCGCAGAGCAACCCTTCCTGACCTCAAATTTGCTGTCACTTCTTTGATTTTCTTTCATCTTTTCTCAAATTAAAAGTGAAAAAGAACTGTTTAAGCCATTAACCGGCCTGGAAGGGTTGCTCTGCTCCTGCTCAGGTCAAAACATATTCAATTCAAAAAAAACAATCCCCATTCAACCGCGAAAACTAAACTCCGACTGCTTTTTCGCCTTGCGCGGCGACGATTTCCTCACAGATCTGCGG
>JANLTD010000731.1:0-2199 GCA_031362765.1 Acidobacteriota bacterium
GAATTAAAACTCTACAAAAACAACCTTAAAAATCTCTGCGTCTCTGCGTCTCTGCGGTAAAAAGTCTCTACGGATAAGATAATTTTACTTCGACACCTTTTTCGACCGCGCCTGAATCAAAAGCGACGAGCCGCGCATTCCAGCCGATGTTTAAGATCTCAACCTTCTGACCCGGAAAACGGCTTTCAAGATACCATTTCATTTCGTGTTCGGAACGGATCGGGTTGTATTCGAGCATCTTTTTCCAGTCCGGATGGCTGACGAGCTTTGCCAGGTTCGCGTTAAATTCCTTGTTCGCTTTTTGCCCGAACATCGTGCGGAGCTTGTCCGAAAGTAATTTCGGATATTCTTTAACGCTGACGGGAACCGTCACCATATCGAGTATCAAAAACTTTCCGCCGGGTTTGGTGACGCGTTTGACTTCCGACAAAAGCGGATCCCAATCAAGGTAGCGAAACGACATCATCGAGATCACAACGTCAAACTGTGCGTCGGGAAACGGCAAAACCGGACCGTTAATCACTGAGAAATCGAGCTTTTCGATCCCCGCATTTCGTTTCTTCGCCTGCGCGATCATTCCGGCGGATTCGTCCACGCCGGAACCGGAACTTATTCTATCGCTCAGCGCGTTGAGAAGCGCACCGTTGCCGCAGCCGATGTCGAGAATCGATATTTCGCGGCTTTCGGGCAGATGCGCGTTGATCCATTTCCATTCGTCTTTCCGCACACGAATGTCTTGAAACGTCGCGTCGTAAAGCTCGGCAACGTGATTGTAAGAAGTGTCGCCGGTTGGCGGTTCGGGCGCAAAACTTTTCATTTCTTCGGCGGGCATCATTCCCGCGAATTTGATTACCGACGCGCCCAATCCGTGCGATTTTCTGCCCTTACAGCCGATCGTGTAGAGATCGCCGTCCGCTGAATCACCGACATATTTGTATTTTGTATTGCTTTTTGAAAATGTCGTGTACCAGAAAAATCCGTTTGCCTCAACGTTAAATGTCCGCGCAAAAAAAGGCGCAAACCAACTCGCCGAACGGCAGCAATGAAAATAGGCTGAGGCGTTTTCCGAGAAGGGAATTTCGAGCTGTTCCCATTCGTAAGGACTGAACTGTTCGGGGAATTTGACGGTCCCGAACATCGGGCCGTACATTCCCGAATGCCCGACAAAATGAAATTCTTCGATTTGTTTTCCCGCCGCCCTTAAATCGTCAAAAATATGCAAAACCTCGCGTTTGCTTTCGACGGCATGCGCGATTATTTCGCCTTCAAAACCTGCTTCCTTTTTCTCACGCGCCAGCGTTTTGGCGACAATCGGGAATTGATGACCGCCTTTGCGGTAAATCGTCGTATAAACGATAACAATGACTTTGTTTTCGGACATATTTAATGATTTATTGGTTGTTTTAATCGGTCAGATGAATTGTAATCCAAGCGAGATTTGACGGCAATTACCGGCATCGAATTTCAGTAATCCGAAATCTAAAATACCAAATCAAGATGTATGGTCTAAAATTATTTTCCAACCATCCTTAAATTTGCGAAAATTAAGCGTGAACATTCCGGTCGGTTTGTCCGTTTCGCGCACCAGTGTAAAGCGTCCGATGACAACCGCCGATCCTTTGCTCGTCACGGTTATTTCCAGATCGGTAAAACTCAGAACGCCCATTTTTGCGCGTGAATCATAAGATTTTTTATAGCGTTCGAGCGTCGGCTGCCAGCCTTTGGTGACATTATTACCCGAAACAAAGGTCATCTCAGGCGAATTCCAGTAGCCTTTCATAAAGCCTTCGATGTCGCCCGTGTTCCACGCCGCGACCTGTTCGTCCATTACTTTGCGAACATCGGATTTGATCTTTTCGTCCTTTGTTTGCGCAAAAGTCACACTCATTGCGCCCAAAATAAAAAGCATCGTCAACAAGATCATTTTCATAATGCAGATACAATAGCATATAATCTTTGCAAAAAAACAGACAACGGAATGCTCGAACTGCTTTATGAAGTAAAAAGTGAAAAAGTGAAAAAGTGAAAAAGTGAAAAAGTGAAAAAGTTTATAAGCTAATAGCGGCGATCACTCTTACCCTTTTCCACTTTTTCACTTTTTCACTTTTTACTTTTTACCTCTCAACTTTTACCTTTGAAAGTATGAGTATTGCAACAAAAACGGGTGACAAAGGGAAAACCGCGCTGATTGGCGGCGTA
>JANLTD010000816.1:0-2766 GCA_031362765.1 Acidobacteriota bacterium
GCCGAGATTGGTGAAAATCTTGGCTGGCAAATCATCATCTCCGACCATCGTCCGGCTTTTTTGTCAAAAGAAAGATTTCCTAAAGCATCGTATCTTGTTCCCGCAAATTCAGATAACTTTGTCAATGAATTATATTATGACAAACAGACCGCCGCTGTAGTTATGACGCATAACTACGAGCGCGACCGCGAGATCTTATCGTGCCTTCTTAACACGGATGTTTTCTACATCGGCGCGTTAGGTCCGAAACGCCGCACGGAAAATCTTTTGCAGGAATTAAATTTGCGGGGCGAAACTGTCACCGGCGAACAACTTGCCAAACTTCACGCGCCGGTTGGCCTGGACATCGGCGCGGACACGCCTGAAACGATCGCGCTTGCCATTGTCGCTGAGATTCAAGCAGTTTTAGGCGGACGAACAGGCGGATTTTTGCGCGAAAGAGAAGGTTCGATCTATGGACGAAGCGCGTAATTTTGACAATCAACCGATCGGCATCATCGTTTTGGCGGCGGGCGCGTCGCGTCGGATGAACGAGCCGAAACAATTGCTTCAATTTGAAGGCAAAACGCTTTTGCGCCGCGCTGTCGAAACGGCCATTGAATCAATTTATCAACCGGTCATCGTTGTTTTGGGAGCAAATTTTGAAGGGACAAAAGCCGCTATTGGAGATTTACCCGTTGAGATCGTTTTTAATCAAGATTGGCAGCGCGGTTTGAGTTCATCAATAAAGAGCGGGCTTGAGACGCTTTTAAGAATCGCGCCCAATACAGCGGCGGTAATGATGACGCTTGCCGATCAGCCTTTCGTGACGTTCAAACATCTCAATTCTTTCGCCGAAATGTTTCATAGATCAAATGATCTGATCATCGCCGCCGAATACAATTCAACGATCGGCGTTCCCGCGCTTTTTGCGAGAGATGTTCTTGCTGATTTCAACGAACTTTCGGGCGACAAAGGAGCAAGATCAATATTGGAAAATTACCGCCAAAGTCTTGCAACCATCAAACTGCCGGAAGCCGCGTTTGATATTGATACTCCCAAGGATTTTTTGAAATTAAAACAAACAACTTTCGGAATAACTGATAGCTGATAGCTTTTTTCTCATCAACTATTTCCATTGCTTATCAAATCTATAAATTCATTTCCAAAAACGCTTCTTGCCGTGCAAAGATCTGTTTGGTTTAATTAACTTTTATGTCAAAGGCGTGGGAAATCGAAAATTTTTTATCAGAACGGAATGGTCAACTCTTTATCAACGACGTGGCAGCGGTCGAACTCGCCAACGAATACGGAACGCCGCTGTTTGTTTTCAGCGAATCACGCATCCGATACAATATTGCGCGTCTTCAAAAGGCGGAAAACTACATTGATTGCGCCTTCAAGGTTTGTTACGCGGCGAAAGCCAATTCAAATATGGCGATCTTGCGCGCCGTCAAAGATGCCAATTGTGATCTGGAAGTAAATTCGGGCGGCGAATTGTGGAAGGCGCTGAAAATCGGATTCAAAGGCGAACAGATCATCTTTAACGGCACGAGCAAAGAAGTTTGGGAAATCGAAAACGCGATAAATGCAGATGTTTATGCGATTCAGGTTGATTCGCTTTATGAATTATCGCTGATCGAAGAAACGGCCCGAAGATTAAATAAACAGGCGAATGTTTCATTAAGATTGGTTCCCGAGATCGAAACCGATACGCATTCCGGACTTCAGACCGCGCTGCTGACTTCCAAATTCGGAATGATGCCTGACGAAGCATTGTCGGCATTTCAGACCTATAAAGATTCGGAATTTCTAGATCTCTGCGGAGTTCATCTGCATATCGGTTCGCAAAATCCGACGGCCGAACCTTATTCCGAAGCATTGCAGACGCTTTTTGACAATCTTGAAAAGATCTTCAAAGAAACGGGTTTGAAATTGTCGCACATCAACCTCGGCGGCGGTTTTCCCGTCAATTATTTGCGCGACAATTCTCACGAAATTGATTTTCCGCAGGCGCGGCGCGAAATGTTTTCAGCGGATTTTGCGCCGGCGGACACGATAAAAAACGCGTGGCAAGCCGTCAAAGAAGCAGCGCGGGCAACAAACGCCGAACATCTTCTTGAAAACATCACACTTCTCATCGAACCCGGCCGAAGCGTCATTTCCGACGCCGGAATTTGTCTGACAACCGTCAGAAACCGCAAGGAAAGACCGGTTCAGTCGGCAGTGGGCAGTGGGCAGTGGGCAGATACGAAAACTGATCACCGACCACTGACCACTGACCACTGGTTATTGACCGATGCCGGCTTCAATATCCTGCTCTCGATGGAAACTTACAAATGGTATTATCACTTGATTCACGCGGGGCGTGCCGGAGAAGCGCATAATTTCCCGTATAAGCTTGCCGGCCCTTTGTGCGACGGCGGCGACGTTTATTTCGACATCGAAGGCGAAATGCGTCTGCCGGATTATCGTCTTTTGCCTGAAAACATTGCGCCCGATGAAGTTTTGGCGTTGCTCAATTGCGGTGCTTATTCGGTGGCGCAAATGTTTCAATACAACGGCAGATTTTTGCCCGCAATCGTTCTCATACACGAAAACGGTTCATTTGAATTAGTTAGAAAACGCGATGGTTTTAACGATTTAATCACGAACGATATTTTCTAATTTTTTTAAAAAAAACTATTATTACCCGCGAAATACGCGAAAATTAAAAATTTAACTTTAAATATTTTCTCTTTTTTTCGCGTATTTAGGGTGTTTCGCGGGCAAAAAATTCTTCTTTCT
>JANLTD010000832.1:0-4457 GCA_031362765.1 Acidobacteriota bacterium
GCCCAACACGCCATCGTGTTGGGCTGGGCATATAAATTTTTGGCACCGGGAACAATGTAGCTGACTGCCATTTTCAAACTCCCATAAGTTTTTTTCAACTTATGTCATAGAAAAACCCAAAGTTTTATTGCAAAAGGTTCAGAGTTACGCTTTTAGGCGTAAATAACTTTCGCTTTTAGACAAGTTTCGGCTTTTTCCTTCAACTAGCACAAAGGCGGAAGTTTCTCATAACTGAAACTGTAACTCTGAACTTGTCAATAAATCTAACTAATGTCATAGACGAATTTTTCGCCTTCGCCGACCGAAACGTGAATTTTCTTAATTCCTTCACCGCTTGCCATCCGCGATAAAACTTCGCCTGACATCTCCGGTAAAAGCGTTCCGGTCAAAATGTTGTAAACGTTGCGAGCGCCGCTGTCAACATCGGTGCATCTCTTCGCTACAGTATCTATGACGGAATCATCATAAGAAAATTGCGCTCCGTGATTGTCCATAATGCGATTTTTGATCTTTCCGAGCTGTAAACGGATGATCAGACGCAAAATATCATCGGAAATCGGGTAAAACGGAACTGTCACCATCCGACCTAAAAGCGCCGGCTTAAAGGCTTTGACGAGCTCGGGTTTGATGGATTCGACCAACGCCTCAGGACCGGGTTTCGTATCGGGATCGGCGCAGAGTTTCATAAAAGTTTCCGTGCCGACGTTTGACGTCAGCAGGATGATACAGTTTTTGAAATCAATGATGCGTCCCTCGCCGTCTTCCAAAACGCCCTTGTCGAAAACCTGGAAGAAAAGTTCCATCACGTCCGGGTGCGCCTTTTCGACTTCATCGAGGAGAACGACCGAATAAGGTTTTTTCCTGACGGCTTCCGTCAACACACCGCCTTCGCCGTAGCCGACATATCCCGGAGGCGAGCCTTTGAGTGATGAAACCGTGTGGGCTTCCTGATATTCGCTCATATTTATCGAAATCAGATTGCGTTCACCGCCGTAAAGCGAATCAGCCAAAGCCAAAGCGGTTTCGGTTTTTCCGACGCCCGATGTGCCGACCAGCAGAAATACTCCGATCGGACGTTTCGGGTCGGTCAAACCGGCACGGGCAGTTCTGATTCTTTGTGTAATCGCTTCGAGCGCGTAGTCCTGACCGAGAACTCTTTCGCCGAGTGTTTTGTGTAGTTCTAAAACCGCATGAATTTCGTCCGCGACCATTTTGCCGATCGGAATTCCCGTCCAACCCGAAATAACTTCGGCGACGATCTGACCGTTGACAACTGGCGACATCAATGGATTTTCGCCCTGCAGTTGTTTCAACTCGGCGTTCAACCGTTTCAGTTCGGATCTCAAAAATTCCGCGTCCATCGGTTGACTCGTTTCGGGCGCAGTTGCCGTGCCGGTTGCGTCGCCGGTTGTCGAGACGCTTTCGGCCGTTGCCGCCGCTGCCGTTTCAGGAACATCGGAAGTTTCGCTTGAAACTGCGGAGACATCATCACCACCACCGCCGTTCGTAGAACTTGCCGCGACTTTGGAATCGAGCCGCGACATTTCAAGTTTCACTCGAATGTTACGGATTTGAGTGGTCAAATCTTTTTCTTTTTCCCACTGTGCGTTGAGTTTGGCCAATTCCTCTTCGTTTGTGGCGCGTTTCGCATTCAGTTCAGCCAAACGCTCGTCGTGCTCCGCACCTGTCACCTGTTCGCGTTCAAGCGAATTAATTTCCGCCGTTAAATTTTGAATTCTTCGAAATGCATCTTCGACTGAAGCCGGAGTTGCGCCCTGTCCGATTGCCACTTTCGCGCAAGCCGTGTCGAGCACCGAAACGGATTTGTCGGGCAGTTGCCGTCCGGTAATATAGCGATGAGATAATTTAACGCTTTCGACAATCGCTTCATCCAAAATACGGACGTTATGATGTTCTTCCATTTTGTCGAGCAGACCACGCATCATTCCGATCGCTTTTTCTTCGTCGGGTTCTTCAACTTTGACGACTTGAAATCTTCGTGCAAGTGCCGCGTCTTTTTCAAAATATTTTTTGTATTCCGCCCAAGTTGTCGCCGCAATAGTTCGCAACTCACCACGCGCCAAAGCAGGCTTGAGTAAATTCGCGGCATCATTTCCGCCCGCTTGTCCGCCTGCTCCAATCATCGTGTGTGCTTCGTCAATAAACAAAATAATTGGCTGTGGCGAAGATTTAACTTCATCAATGACTGATTTTAGACGACTTTCAAACTCGCCTTTGATGCCCGCACCTGCTTGCAAAAGCCCCAAATCAAGCGTGCGAACAGCAACGTTTTTCAAAGGATCGGGAACGTCGCCTTGTGAAATTCGCAAAGCAAAACCTTCGACCACCGCCGTTTTACCAACGCCGGCTTCGCCCGTCAAAATCGGATTGTTTTGACGGCGGCGCGTCAGAATATCAACGATTTGTCGAATCTCGAAATCACGTCCGAGAATCGGGTCAATTTTTCCTGCCGCCGCTTTCGCCGTCAGATCTTCAGTGTATTGATTGAGGGCTTTTGTTTTACCCGGAACGCCAGAAGCGACAGGCGCGCCGTCTGAACTTCCGGCAGTTTCGCCCAACGCGACAGCATCACGTGCTTCCGAGGAATCTGCTGTAATTTCCGGCAATTTAGTGTTGAGAGATTCGACCGAAATATGACTGAATTCTCTTGAAACATCACGGGCGATTCGAGCCGTGCTTTCATTTGAGAGCAACGCCAAAATCAAATGGCCCGAACGAATGCGCGCCGCACCGAAATCAACCGAAGCAAAAAGCCACGCGTCTTGAAACCACTGCGGAAGACGGTCCGAAAGTCCGGGTGTGCGCGAGTTTCCCGTTTTCAGGCGCTCAAGCGAAGTAGTTACATCTTTGCTCAAACGGTCAATGTTGACCTCGTAATGACTACATATTTTGTGTAGATCGGTGTCGTCTTGTTCAAGCAATTTGGCTAAAATATGCTCTATTTCGACATCGTAATTTGTGCGTGAAAGACACAAGCCGGCCGCGCCTTCAAGCGCACCACGGCAAGTATCGTTTAATCTAGCGACTAATGATTTTAAATTTACATTCATTTTTCTTATTTCTCCTTAAACATCTGAAACGGGTTTAACTATCTATTTTCAAAACAACCTGGTCATCATCCTGCGTAAATGGCTTTGTTTTTAGAAACGAAGTCCAACCGAGCATCGGTCGGCGTTTTGCACGCGTTGTCAAAATCGTGCTGGGAACTTGTTTGGCTTGCAAAATAAGCTGAACATCAAAATCGAATTCGAGACCGTTCATAAACTTCACGATCGATTTCATGGATCTATGAGACGTTCCGGTCGGCAAAAAGGCTTGAAATTCGTTGAATGTTAGTGCCCCGAAAACAATCCGAAACTTTGATTGCTGTTCCCAAACGCGGTTTCCGATGATCGCAGTTCTTCCGAGTGCGCTGTTTGCCTGACCGAGTCTTGTTACACTTGTGCTATCTAAATCCAACCATTGACCGAAAAATTGAAGGATCTTTGCCTTAACGCGAAAGTAATCGCTCAAAATATTGCCCAAAGCGACCGCTGAATGCGGTTTTTGAGCAATCAAACCGCCGTAGGGAAGTAGCGACTCGTCTTCCAAATCCATTCGTCCGCGCAGACCTTTTGTGCCGAGTCCGGCAAAATCAAAAAGAAATGCGGTGAAATCATCTTGTCCGCGTTCATAGCTGACCGGAAAACGATATTTCTCCCATGCGCGGAAAAACATCGAAACCGAACGATGGGTAAAAATATCCAAAAACATCCACATCGCTGTGTCACGATAACGGACGCGCTCCATTATGAGTTCGGTGTAATGAATCGGCATAACGCCTGAAACACCGACCATTCCCATAAAATTGATGAACATTTCGAGCGTTTTCTCTTCGGTCAATTCGTCGACGGATTCTTTGAATTCGTGAATTTGGCTGGCTGGAAAGTTTAAGCTCATCCGCGACCGAAAACGGACAATTTCTTCGTGCGGCAACGCTTCGCGCCCGACCGGTTTACGTTCGGGGAAAACTTTTTCGAGCAGACGGACCGCTTGAAAAAAATCAAACTTATACGGTTCGTCAGCAAGTTTCTGATTTAAGGGTTTTTCCGCCATTATATCTAACGTGAATCTGTGAAAAAGTTTAAAAGTGAAACAGCAGCAGTTGCCTGATGCCGAAAATGCTCTTACGTTTTCACGTTTTACCTTTTTTCTTACAACAAAATCTGCTCGCCGGTTCGCGGTACAAACACTTTGACATCTTCTTCGCGCTGTTTTGTTCGCAAAACTAACTGATTAAAAGAATTAAGCGAGGCATAAAGCCCAAAAAATCTTTCCAGAACACAGGCAAACAAAAACATTCCGCTCCCGACAAATTCTTCTTCATTCATCGTTAAGGTTGTTTCCAAACCGCGCACGAAACCTGCGCCGATATGTTCACCGATCCGCCGCACGAC
>JANLTD010000341.1:0-3835 GCA_031362765.1 Acidobacteriota bacterium
AGTTCGCGGATTATTTCCGAGCCGGGGCGAAGAAAAAGGTGATAGGTATTTCCTAAAATGATCCGCGCATCAAGCTCCGTTTCAAGCCATTCGAAACGTACGCCTTTGACCGTGCCCTGTGTTCCGACAGGCATAAAAACAGGCGTTTCGATCACGGAACGCCTCGTTTGCAAAATTCCTGCCCGCGCTTCGCCTTCCTGCGCGATGATTTTCCAATCAATTGGTTTCATAAAAACAGTTTCAGATTCCAAGTCCCAAGTTCCAAGTTAGGAAATATCCAAAACTTGGAACTTGGAACCTGAAACTTGAAACTTTATTTCCGCTTTCCGATCAACGCCCAGATATTCGTTGAACCGACCGCTGTTTCCGAAGCAATTTTGCCGTTTTCATTGATTAAGACTGCCGAAGGCGTGCCGTACATTCCGAATTTTTCAGCCATTTTGTAACCTTCATCAAGGACTATTGGCGACTTTAGCCCAATTTCTCTGTGGACTTCCACGTCGCCTTCTGAAAAGACCAGAAGGTTCGGATCATCAACTCCTTTTTCCCGATCCCATTCCTGGAGATCACGAACCATCGAAACGCAGTGCGGACAAGTCGTACTCCAAAAAGTAACGAGCGTCTTTTTGCCGTGAAAATCCTTTGCCGTAATTTCCTTGCCGTCGAGGTCTTTCAGAGTCAGTTCGGGAACGGTATCACCGATCTTTATCGAAGATGCGTTGCCATTTGCGACAAAAGCGAGCGGCTGACCGGAATTTTCTTCCTTGATCTTTTCAATCAGTTCACGGATTGACGAATCTCCCGCTGCCGAATGCGAAGCGATCATTCCGTCGCTGTTGATCAGGATCGCTGTCGGCGTCCATTTCGCCCGAAAAGTTTCGGCAACCTCACGTTCTTTCTGCAAAAGAATATGCTTAAAGCTTTTACCGCCGAATTTTTCCGCATTTTCAGACGCTTTTCCGCTGCTTATAAATACAAAATCAACTTTTTCTTTGAGTTCATTCTGCCATTCTTCGATTTCCGGCAAAAGCGCCTCACACGGATTGCAGGTAGCGCTCACAAAGAATAACAATATTGGCTTTTCTTTTGACAAAAGGGTTTCGAACGACACTTCCCGACCACTCAGATCAGGCAGCGCAAACGCGGGACCGGGCGCGCCGATCGGCAAACCGTCTTCCGGACTGCCCGCGTGTTCGCGCTCAACACTATGACTGCCGCCTTCGTGCGAAACGAGTTCGAGAATCTCGATGCGCCGCATGATCATCGTCTGCTGTTCGGAAATCTTCTTGAGATAATACACGACCGCTCCGAGCAGTCCGATTGTTGCTAAACCTAAAATTAATTGTGTTACCATTTCTCCGTTCAAATCCGTAAAACTTAATCCTTGCTTTTCAGAGCCCCTGATGACCAGGAAAAAAGCAAGTATCGCAAAAATAATGTTGCGAATCAAACTCTTCTTTGAAACAGGCTCGCTGTGAATCGCGCCGAAACAATGACAATCCGGCGCGTTGCCCCTGGAGATCTGCCAAATCATACCGCCGATAAAAACCACGAGCAGCAAAACCCCGCCGATCGCGCCGAGCCATGCCGTTGTCACCGGCAAAAGCAAAAAGGCGATCAACAACTCGGCGATCGGCAAAGCAATCGCCAAAACGGGCGCAAAACCAGCGGGCACGCCAAAATCCTTAACGGCTTTTTCCGAGCCTCGCAAATCAAACAGCTTGCCGATTCCGGCTGCCGCAAATACCGCAAAAAGAAAAATCCTGATAAATAGTAAAACTGTTTCCATCATTGCTATACAACTTTTTGTAAAGTTTCTAAAACGTTTTCGACTTCCGAAGGAAAATCCAATTTCAAGAAAAAATCTGCCGGATAAATAGCCGATTCTCCGCTTTCGTCCATTACGCCAATATACATATTCGAAGAAAATTTTGCCCTGTAAATCTTTGATGGAATAAGCAATTCGGGTTCATCCGTTTTGATACACAACGCAAATCCGTCTTTTTTATGGGTTGGCAGTTTTGTAACCTCAACTTGAAATTCTCGAATAGGTTTTAATTCACCATGCAAAATTTGCCCCGCTTCTTCAACACTTTTCATCAAACTTTTGAAGCTTTTTTTGTTCATTGATTAAACTCCTCAACACTCTTTCGCAGTAACTTCATCTCAAAATCGGGCAGAACTTCCTTTTCACATTTTGCATAAACATCTAAAAATAATATTTTCTCACGACTAACTACCCAATAATATAATACCCTAACGGCGCCGCTTTTGCCTTTTCCGCAAGCTGACCAACGAACTTCGCGAATTCCACCGCTTCCTTTGATAATTTTGCCAAAATCAGGATTTTCACACAAGAAGATTTTGCAGATTTGCCAACTGTTCATCCGATAGCAAACTTAGAATTTTCTTTGTAAATTCAGGTGTTTCCGTAAAACCGAATAGATTCATTTATTTTTTTACAAATTAACCCTTCATTTTGTTAATTTTGTGTTTCTCTTTCAATCGAAGCGGGGTCGCGAAAAATTCAAATTCTTCGCGCAGACGATTTTCGATATATCTCAGGTAAGAAAAATGCAGTCCCGCTTTCCCGACACCGCCCGACGTGAACAAAACAAAGAGCGGTGGACGAAGGCCGCCCTGCGTGATGTACTGAACTTTGAGGCGCGAAAACCCGCCTTTGACGGGCGCGGGCGCGCCGCCGCCCTTCGGTTGTGAAATGTTTTCTTCAAAGAATTTGTTGAGTTTGGCGGTTGCGACGCGCAGGTTTCGCGCTTCGTTTGCCTTGACGACGAGCGGCAAAATATTTGCCACGCGCTGGCCGGTCAAGGCTGAAATTGTGACCATCGGAGCCCAATCGAGAAACTTCATCTTCTGGCGCAGATCGTCTTCGAATTTGTAGATCGTGTTCGTTTCTTTTTCTTCGAGCGCGTCCCATTTATTGACGACCAGAATCACCGAACAGCCCGATTCGACCGCATAACCCGCAATGTTGGCGTCAAGGTGCGTGACACCTTCGATGGCATCAATGATCATTATCGCGACATCGGCCCGCTCAAGCGATTTTCGCGCCATAATGACAGACATTTTTTCCGCCAATTCGTTCGTCTTGCCTTTACGGCGGATTCCGGCGGTGTCAATCAGCAAAAACTTTTGTCCGTCAACCGTCAGATGCGTATCTATCGCATCGCGCGTCGTTCCCGCGATCGGCGAAACGATGACGCGTTCTTCGCCGAGGATCTTGTTGAGTAAAGAAGATTTGCCGACATTCGGACGGCCGATAATTGCCAGCTTTATTTCATCTCCCGGTTCTTCCTCCGTCTCTTCTTCAAATTCGAGAACTTCAAAAACCTGATCGAGCAGATCGCCGACCGAAGTTCCGTGTACGGCGGAAACAGGTGTCAGGTCAAACCCGAACTGATAAAACTCGGCGGCTTCTTCTTCGACCTTGCGCGTTTCGGCTTTGTTGGCGGCGATAAAAACCGGTTTGCCGATATTTCTGAGAAACACGCCGATCTCTTCGTCGAGCGGCGTAATGCCGGCACGTGCGTCAACCACCCAAATGATCGCCTGTGCTTTTTCGATCGCGAATCCGGCTTGTTTGAAAATGTTGGCGGGAATGATCGCTTCGTCGTCCGGCACAATGCCGCCCGTGTCAACGAGCTCAACATTGCGCGCTTTCCATTCAACCTCGCCGTAAATGCGGTCGCGCGTAATTCCCGGCTCATCGCCGACAATAGATTTGCGGCTTCCCGTCAGGCGATTAAAAAGTGTGGATTTCCCGACATTCGGTCGTCCGATGATAACTGCTAAAGGTAAATTCATAACTAAGCCT
>JANLTD010000902.1:0-2152 GCA_031362765.1 Acidobacteriota bacterium
GGAACCGCCAGGCGTGAGCGGCGGCGGGTTTCGCGCGATGCGGACATTTAATATGATGGCAGAATATGAGAGTTTATCGATACTTGACGTCACTTTGGAAAACCTGTCCGAAGTTGGCATTTACTGTATAAGAGACAAAAAATCAGCCGGTTACAATTCAAAGGTTGACTGGTTTAAGTCACAGATAAACAAAGGACTACGGATCAAAATTGCCGCTGACAAACAAAACAAGCAGCTCGGATTCATTGAATACATCCCGTCTGAACTTGCGTGGCGACCGGTAAATGCTGATAACTACCTTTTCATTCAGTGCATTGCGGTTTTCGGGAAAGACGCAAAAAATAATAGTATTGGAACAACTTTGCTTAAACGATGTGAGAAGGACGCAAGACTGGACGGCAAGTCGGGAATTTGTGTCATGAGCAGCGACGGCCCATGGATGGCAAACAAGACCTTGTTTGAGAAAAACGACTATATCATTGCCGACGAACTCGACCGTTTCGAGCTGATGTTTAAGAAGCTCAACGACAAAAATCCACAACCGCGTCTTAGAGACTGGACGAAACAACAGGTGAAATATAAAGGCTGGAACCTGATATATTCTGACCAATGTCCCTGGCATGAAAAATCGATTGCCGAGATAAAGCTATCGGCTTTCGAAAACCGTATTGAGTTGAAAGTAATAAAACTGGCGACACCCAAAGATGCTCAAAACGCGCCATCGGGATTTGGGACCATGAGCCTGATAAAGGACGGTAAATTATTGGGCGACCACTATTTAAGCAGGACACGATTTGAAAATATACTGAAACGGGAGATGAGGCGAGTATGACGGCGGCTAACGGTGTCTTAGCGCAAGTGGTCAGCGGGTAACTGAAGTTCAACTTTGTATCAATAGTTGATCCCGGTTAACAATTTACCGATTTGAAGTCACGACTCGGCCAAGTGGGCAAAACGGACGAATAAATGTAATATGTGGATCTGTCCGAAGTGTGAACATAAATTTTATAACCGAAATCAATCGCACTCGTGCGGCAGTTATACGATCGACGACTTTTTAAGAGGCAAGACGGAAAAAGGAATTGAATTATTTCATTACTTCATTTCGGAATTCAAAAAAATTGGCGATCTTGAAATTCACCCGGTCAAGACAAGAGTTGCCTTGTTGACAAAGATGCGTTTCTGCTCAATCAACAGCATTAGAGCAGATCATATAGATGTGCATTTGGTTTTTACCAGGCCCTATACCGATAGTTCTTTTTTTTACAAAATTGACAATTTAGAAGACCGGTTTTTTGTTCACCATTTCAGGCTCCACAACAAAAATGACATTAATTCAGAGTTGAGAAAATACATGAAACTTGCTTATGAAATCGGAAACAGGAAACACGTCGAAGAGAAAAAGAAGAAAACAAAATAGAAACCGTTCACGGCTGACAGTCGGCGGCTAAGACCAACCTCCGTAACCACGCTGGTGCCGGGTTGACACATTCGAAGGAAAGAAAACCTGGGAGTAGAATCAAAACATCATGGCTATCAAAGAATCCAACATTACAATTAATGTCAAAGATTTGGAGAAATCGATCGCATTTTACGAATCGATCGGCCTGGCAGTAAAAGCCCGCTGGGGTAATCATTATGCCCAACTGACCGCACCCGGTCTTGTTATTGGATTGCACCCAACCGTCGACGAACATCTAACCGGCAATTCAGGGAACGTTTCGATCGGTTTTACCGCTGACGATTTTGAAGAAACGAGATCATTACTCCAAAACCTACCGATCGAGACGACTGACCGAAATGAGGAAGGCGGACAATTTATACATTTCAAGGACCCCGACGGTACTGCGATCTATTTTATCAAACCCAAATGGTGATCGAAAACATCGGAGCGGAACACAGAATTGACCGGCAAGAGCCCCCGGTCAGCGGTCACGGTATGGCCGGCACGGGCGCGAATTTCGGGCTTGCCGGATGACGGATAAGAAACCGAGGGATGGGCAAACATTCATGGCTTTATCCGGCATCGGTTACCGGCGTGAGATTTTTCAGATATCCGGGCAAGTGCACAGAACCCGAGTCAGATGCGGCCAATTTTTGCGCCGCCTTAAACAAATGACGATCCAAATTCAATGACCCGAAGAAACATTCC
>JANLTD010000929.1:0-4507 GCA_031362765.1 Acidobacteriota bacterium
AATGTCGCTAAAAAGTAGAACAGGCTGTTAGCCTGTTCATCGCTTGCATATTAGGGTGCGCGAGGTGAACAGGCTAACAGCCTGTTCTACTTTCATTATGCCACAAAACTTTTGCTCACCTGCTTACTTCATCGTTGCCAAAATTGCTTTTATATCATCTTCGGTCGTGTCGGGATTGATAAAACAAAAACGGGCGACCGTTTCAGATTGATTGCCGCGTCTGACCTTTGTCGGCGCGACCAGTGCGAAACCGTCTTTATGATTTTTATATGTCCAGTTTCGGTAATCCTCAGCCGACCAATCAAAACGGCGAAACAATACGCAGGACAAACTCGGTTCGCGGACGAGTTCGGTTTGTTCGTTTTCGGTGATCAATTTGCCGGCAATTTGGGCGAGTTCGATGCCGCGTTCGATCGCTTGTTCATAACGGTCGGTCCCGTGCATCGCGAGCGAAAACCAGAGCGGAAGTCCGCGAACACGGCGCGTTAATTGAATTTGATAATCCGACGGATTAAAACCTTGCGCGCCCTCGTCGGAAAAAATGTCGAGATATGAACCTTCCTGCGAATGTGCCGCTTTGGCGATTTCCGGGTTTTTGTAAATCACCGCGCCGCAATCGTATGGCGAAAAGAGCCATTTATGCGGGTCAATCGTCACGCTGTCGGCGTCTTCGATCCCATTAAAAAGATGCCGCACCGAGCGTGCCGCGAGTGCGCCGCCGCCATATGCCGCGTCAACGTGAAACCAAAGATTCTCGCGTCGGCAGATCTTTGCGATACCGCCGAGATCATCAATTATTCCGGCGTTGGTCGTGCCGCCGGTCGCGATCACGGCAAATAAACGGCTTTTTTCGTCGGGCGTTAACTTGGTGATTTGTTCTTCAAGCTGAACGGCTTCAAAGCGGTCTTCGGTTTGGACGCTGATTACGTCAACGTCCATCACTTTTGCCATCGCCCTGACGGAAGAATGGGCCGAAATTGAGGTGATGATTAAGCCGCGGGTCGTTTTCTTGCTTTCGTCGCGAGCGCGCCAGCTTTCACGCGCCGCGACCATCGCCGAGAGATTGGCTTCCGTGCCGCCGCTCGTAAAAACTCCGAACGAACCCGCCGGCATTCCGGTCAAGGATACGAGCCACTGCATTGCCTGATTTTCGGCAAAGATACAACCCGCGCCTTCGAGCCAAAACGCGCCGTGAACGCTCGCCGCCGATGTCACCAGATCAAACATCACCGCCGCGCGTGTCGGCGATGCGGGAACAAATGCAAGATGCCTTGGATGATCAATTGAAACGCTTGCTTTCATCAATACATCACGAAAAAGTTTGAAAGCCAGTTCGCCGCCGATTCCTTTTTCCGTAATTGTTTCGCCGACCAAAGCTTTTAATTCTTCTCCTTTTTTTGGAAAACCGAGTTCGGGATTGGCGTTGGTGATTCTGCCGATGGCATACTTCATCACGTCCAACGTCATTTCTATTAAATCCAGATCTATATTGTGCATAAAATTTTCATTTGTTCAGCGTCCGATTTTTAACTTTTTTTCAGCCAGCGAAAGGCGGCCGTTTGCAAAGTGCGTTCCGCGTTTGGACTCTGAACGGGTAACAATTGACAATTTTGTGATCTCAGACAACTTCAAACGAATCGTTTCAAGGTCGTCTTTGGAAATAGTTTTGATCTGCTTGAATTCCTGATTGTATTGGGTGATGTTTCCGCGCGATTCGACAAAATAATCGTGTGGAATCGGGCGTGTCGGCAGATTTAGCTGAACTTCGTCGGGATTTATCGTCATCAATATCTCCGCCAGTTTTTCGATCTCGAAATCGCTCGGAATGCGCAGGATCATTGTTTGAATCGCCAGAAACCCATTGAATTCACGGCGCATTTCAAAGATTCCGGAAATGATGGATTCAAGCGAAACGCCTTTGCGCGGACGATCGACGCGTTTCAAAACGTCGTCGGACCAGGCATCGAGTTTGCAGAAGATCTTATCGGCTTTTAAGAGTTCGCGGCGGACTTCTTTCAAATGAAGGAGTGTCGAATTTGTCAGAATAACGATCGGTTTGTGCGTGATTCTTTTGATGTTTTCGATCACTTCGCCGAGGTTCTTGGCGAGCGTCGGTTCGCCGCTGCCCGAAAAAGTTATCACGTCTGCCGTTTCCCAATCGGAATTTTCCAGATCTTTTAAAACCTGTTCGGTCGAAACAAAAACTTCGCGCTTTGTTGTTACGTGATTGATCTTCCCGAGCTGACAATAAACGCATTCAAACGAACAGATCGAATCAACATTCAACAGATCAACGCCCAGCGAAGAACCCAAACGCCAGGACTCGACCGGTCCGTAAATGCTTGTCGGAAAGGAATTTGTCATAATTTAAAATAATATCCGAAAAGAGCGGAAAATGCAGTCAGAGAGCCGTAAAACACATCCCAAATCCGGTTTTCATCGATTTGACCTTTTTGCAATAAGACAAAAAACCGATGCATGTGCGGCCAAGCAAAACCGCAAGCATTAAACCTATAAGTGAAAAACAGTGGAGAATTTCAACAATTCAAATATATGCTGAAAATTACGACGGAAATATGATGGCAATCACATTCGACAAAAAAATTGGTGCTGTAAATAATTCGGACGTTTTCCATAAATTGCCTCCAACTTCAGTTGGAGGTTAGCTTCAGGAAAGAATACAGGCTTTAGCCAAAATTAAGAAAAAAAATAAACATCCTTTTGGCTTCAGCCTTGCGCTAAAGCAATCAGGAAAATATTAAATTGATGAGGTTTGGCTAAAGCCGCTTGTTTGTCTTCAAACTTACCTCCAGCTAAAGCAGGAGGCAATTTATAAGATTTTCCGCACAAATTATTTACAGCATGTAATTTAATACACTCCTTTGATTGTCGGATATTTCGCCGTCAATCAATAACTTTACCGTCGAACCGCCGAAGAAAAACAATCGAAAAGATGAGTCGTCCGACCGAAAATAAGGCTTTGGCAGCCGGATTCGTGTCTTTGCGATTGCTTTGAAAATCAATTGTCATCGCAATATTGGTCTTCAACATCGCAATGTTGATATATAGTATTGGCAATAATAGTCTTTAACATTGCAATGTTGATATGTAATATTGGCAATAATGGTCTTTAACATCGCAATGTTGATATATAATATTCGCAATAATGGACTTTAACATCGCAATGTTAAAGTCCATTATTGCGATGTCAAAGACATATATCGCGATGGCGAATTCATCAAACTCGTTGAAAATCTTATCGATTGCACTTTTCCCTTATTAAACCTAAATTATAGAGCGGATTTTGATTGAATGTACGGTGAACTTCAGTTTGCCGATCAGCGTTCGAGTTGTGAGAAGTGCGCGACAAACGAAAGTTTGTCGTACCTTTTTCCGTGTGCCGTCAAATTCTACAAAAAAAGATCCATTTCCAGACCGAGCCATTTCAACGCCGCACCATGAAGCATCAAGGCTTTCGTTTCCGCGTCAAACGCAGAAGTTTCGATCAGTTTTCCGGGTGAGAGTTCGCCGAGCGGAAACGGATAATCAGTGCCGAGCGCAATTTTTTCGGCGCCGACGAACTTCACCAAATATTCGAGCATCGCCGGATCGTGAACGAGCGAATCGAGCCAGAATTTCCCTAAGTATTCACGCGGATTTCGTACGTTATCAATCGCGCAAAGATCGGGACGAACCTCAAATCCGTGTTCGATCCTGCCAAGCGTGTAGGGAAACGAACCGCCGCCGTGCGCAAAGCAAATCCGCAGATCCTTGCATTTCTCCAAAACGCCCGAAAAAATAAGCGAACAAATGGCGCGTGAAGTTTCCGCCGGCATTCCGACAAGCCACGGCAGCCAGTATTTCTTCATATCGGCTTCGCCCATCATTTCCCACGGATGCACGAAAACCGCCATCGAAAGCGCTTCGCAAGCCGCAAAGAATTCAAAAAATTGCGGTTCGCCCAGGTTTAATTGATTGACGTTTGAACCGATCTGCACGCCGGCAAGCCCGATCTTTTTGCAACGTTCGAGTTCTTTGATCGCCAGCTTGGTGTCCTGCAGCGGAACAGTTCCGAGACCGATAAATCTGCGCGGAAACCTTTCGACAATTTCGGCGATTCCGTCATTCAGAAACTCTGAAATTTCCGCGCCGTCTTTTGGATTTGCCCAATACGAAAACATCACGGGAACGGTCGAAAGCACCTGCACATTGACACCGAAAGAGTCGCATTCTTCGATCCGTTTTTCCGCCGACCAGCAATTCGATTCGATCTCGCGAAAAAAATGTCCGTCGTCTTTGAGCATCCGCGCACAACACGGCTTGTGATGTTCGAGAGTGATAAATCCGCCGTAGCCGAATTTTTCCTTCCACTTTGGAATGTCTTTGGGCAAAATATGTGTGTGAATATCAATTTTCAGCATAAGATTTTTGCCTACGAAACACACGAAAATCACGAAAAATACGAAAAATACATACTAGATTTTTCTTGCTTTTTTTCGTGATTTTC
>JANLTD010000931.1:0-2127 GCA_031362765.1 Acidobacteriota bacterium
AATGTCGCTAAAAAGTAGAACAGGCTGTTAGCCTGTTCATCGCTTGCATATTAGGGTGCGCGAGGTGAACAGGCTAACAGCCTGTTCTACTTTCATTATGCCACAAAACTTTTGCTCACCTGCTTACTTATTTTCTTGCAATGCCGGTCTTAATAACCAATTCTAAAAAGCCTTCGCTGACCATCAACAACTTCTGCCATTATCATCTTTATTTCTTTTTCGTCCGCAGTTTCGCATTCCTTCAGAACTTCGCGTTTTTGCGTGTTTGAAAGTTCGCGCCAAACTTTTTTCAATTCATTTGATTGATGAATAACGTAAATTGCTCGATTGGGTGTCATATCGTGAAAAGTCAAAACCGAGTAATGATTATATGCAAACCTTAAATTCTTACCAACAACCGGCGTCGAAACTTTATTTTCGAGATTTGATTTGATTCAATCTTAAAAATCATAAGAACTCAATTCTTCGACCGTCGGTATTTGAATTGAGTTGAAACAATCATCAAGAAAGGTTTCGACTTCGTTTTCGGGAATATAAAACTCGTGCGAACCAAGATTTCTATTTCTCGCTAAAATTCTTTCTCGCAAAATTTCTCTTGAAATATCTAAATAATAGAATTTCACTTTTGCGCCAACTTCTCTCGCTTCATCACGGAGTTTTTCCCGTTCATCTCGCCCCCAGGTTCCCCATTCGATAATTACATCAACCGAATTTCCAAGAAGTTCCTTCGCTGTTTTCCATTGTAATTGTTCGATATTATCGCGGAATTTACTGCTTTCGGTTTCAGCTTTTTCCTTCCAGATATCCTTTATCCATTCATCGGGACAGAACCTTAGCGCCCCGCTCGAAGCTGCGATTTGTTTTGCCAATGTCGTTTTTCCCGCACCGGGCAAACCGCAAATCAAGTGGAGTATCGGTTGAGTGTTCTGTTTCACAAATTTTAATATAGGTTAAATTGAAAAAAGAACGAAGCCGAAACCCCGTCCAATCAAAACGCCAATTGAGAAAAGTTTTTAATGATGCTCTTTTTTTCGCCTTCGGGCAGATCGCGGAGATAGCTTTCGCTTCCAATTGCCGCGCATTCCTTCGGCTTTTCAGCCAATCAAATGTTGTGCATCGGGCGTTTCAATTTGTTTTTCGTCCGCTAACTATTTTGTCCTGCTAGTCGTCAGTCGGTTCCCAAAGTTGAACTTTGTTTCCTTCAACGTCAACTATATGGACAAACTTGCCGTAATCATAAGTCTCAATTTTATCAACAATTGTGACGCCTTCTTTTCTGAGCTGCTCGACAATGGCTTCCAGATCATCAACCCGATAATTGATCATAAAGTCCTTTGTTGAAGGTTCAAAATATTTTGTATTTTCGGGAAACGTATTCCATGCCGTCGAACCTGTTTTGCCGGGGTCTTCAGCGTCGCGCCATTCGAAATTCGCTCCGTATGCGCCGACATCCATTCCTAAATGGGTTTTATACCATTCGTTAACTGCTTTTGGGTCTTTGCACTTAAAAAAGACGCCGCCAATTCCTGTTATTTTTGCCATAATTTTCTCCTAAACTCCAATCATTTTCCTCACTGGAAAAGCTAGATCCAAATCGAAATGACTCCAATCCAATGCTTTCTCTTTATTCAGCAAGATCTCAAATCCCGGTGCATTGTCAGGTTCATACCCGCTGTTGATCAGCCAACCGTTAAGCAGATAATCCCAGGCCGTTGCCACCCATTTAATATCGCCGCTCACTCGTGTTACTCCGTAGGTTCTGGATGGAATCTTCATCTTGGAAATTCCGTCGGCACAATTGAATTTCACGTCCGCCGCAAAACACACTTCGTACCGGTAAAGATGTTTCGGTGTCACCTCCGGATCGTCGATCGCCATCCCAAACAGAGTTCCTTTGTCGTAAATATCTTCAGATTTTAGCCACTCTATCATCTTTGCAAGAGTTTTAAGCACCCTGCCTTCCTCATAGGCGTTCGAAACTCGAATATAAGCCGCGTTCCAGTCGGGAAATTTTCTGATTTCCACCGGAAAAGCGGCTTTTTTCTCCGCGTCGGTCATAGGAAGAATATATTCGTGTTTCGGAAATAGTTCTTTGCAAATCTTGCTATTTTTAAGTTTGCCGGATTT
>JANLTD010000935.1:0-2526 GCA_031362765.1 Acidobacteriota bacterium
CTCGTGCCGTTTCCTCCCGTCACGCGCAGATTGCTGATCGAAGCAATCGAGCCGGTGTTATTTGTAAAGACGCGGCTTGCATTATTGCCGCTGACGGTCAGTTTATCCGCGCCGGACCCGTTGATCGCCAACGTTCCATTGTTAGTAATGATCAAATCCGTACCGCTCAGCGTGATAGTTTGCGGAGTGCCAAAAAGTGCCGAAAACTCGACCGTGTCGTTGTCAACCGAAAGATTTGCCGCCGCGATCGCCTCGCGTAAACTACAGTCGCCGTCACAGGTTCCGTCATTGGTATCCGCAATTTTCGTCACCGTAAAGCTTGCCGCCGGGCTTGAAAGAGTAAGCCAAAACACAAATAACATTCCCGCCAAAACATTTCTGATCATAGACATTATTTTCTCCGTTTGAACAAAACAAATTGTATTAATTTCATAAGAAGTTTAACCCCGGAAGGTCACTTAAAGCAAAGTTCTCGCCCATGATTAATCCAAACTGTGCCGTAATTGGTTGAAAATTATGCAATTCTGTGTTACACCTAAAGTAAATCTACAATTGAAAATCAGTCAATAATCCAGCTTGATGGATTCAACATTTAATGAAAAAGGAGACAAGAAAATGAATATAAAATTTGGTTCTTTATTACTTATCGGCGTTTTTGTTTTTTCGAGTCTGACGGTATTCGGTAACGTGACAGTTGCTGATAAATCTATCGTTCCGACCGCTTTTATTGAACAATCAAATGCGCTTTGGCTAATTTACAAATCCAATATGGAATACTGTACGGTTGATTTAGATAACCCGAACAGTAATCTGAATGTGCGAACCTGGGAAGGTCGAGTTATCGGCAAGCTTCGCCACGGTACGCGCGTCTGGGTCAATGAATATTCGGGCGAATGGGCGCGCGTCAGCGTTAAACGCGGCCGAAAATGGGTCGCGATCGGTTGGGTGGACAGTAACTATCTTTATTGCTAAAACTTATTTCAAATAATTATTTATCCTACCTGAAATGGTTTTTGGTTTTGCGTGGTGGATACCCTTTGATTTTCGATCAAGACTCTCCAAAATAAGCGGGAGTCGTGAGAAATTAAATGCAAAACTGCATTTTCCTTTGAAAAACCAAAAAACAAAGACTTAATCAGAAATAATTTCTCATTGAATACAAAAAGGGCGCGGGAATTATTTTCTGCACCCTTTTTGGTAGATAGCAAAGCCGCACCGAAAAATAACCGAGATTATTTGAAATAACTATCCGGCAAGTTTCATGAAGGAAACACGAAGGTTTTTTTCTTTTTGACATCTTTATCGCCCATTGTCGGTTCAGTTTTACACAATCGGCAACTTTTTCTTACCTTCGTGCAATCTTCGTGTCCCTTGGTGGAAAATTTCTTTATTTCAAATAATGCCTAATAAATCGATGAACGTGTTAGAGTAGAATAATGATGTTTATTGATATTCCGTTTGTTCCCGAGAATAGACGTATTGACAAGGAAAACACGCGGAAGGAATTGGCGGCTTTAGAGATCAGTCAGAGTGTCAAGGATGAAGCTTTGGAAGCGATCTATAATCGGAAACCGCTGGGCATTACATTTGAAGATTGCGATATTAAACAGGCGCATCTGCTCGAAAGATTGCTGGCGAAATTAGGCGTTCCGTATCGTCTGGCGGAAGTCTCTGAGTTTGCGTAAGCCTGAGTTGGAAAAAAACGATCACGCTTTCAGGCTGTACGGCATAACGTAGATCGCAACTGCGAGAAAATGGAGGATGCTGCCCGAAAGTACAAAGATGTGCCAGATCGCGTGGTGATGCTTGATGCTGTGCCACGCGTAAAAAATCACCCCGATGGTGTATGCGATGCCGCCCGCGACGATCAGCGCGATCGGGGCGAGTCCGATTGCCGCAAACAATGGCTGTACAACGACGATTCCGACCCAGCCCATTACCAAATACGAAAGCACCGATAAAACCGGAAACCGCGTTGCAAAAAATACCTTCAGGAAAATTCCAAACAGAGCAAATGCCCAGACAAAAATAAACAGACTTTGGCCAATTCCTTCGCGCAAAACGATCAATGTAAAGGGCGTGTAAGAACCCGCGATCAGAACATAGATACAGCAATGGTCAACTATTTGCAGAATTCTCTTCTCTTCGGGTGATGATGCGCTGTGATAAAACGTCGAAGCCGCGTAAAGGATAACCAGCGACAACCCATAAAGAACACTGCTCGCAATATACCAAAAATCGCCCTTGAAGCTTGCCAGCACAACAAGAAAGATAAAACCCGCAATGCTCAAAAGCAATCCGAAGCCGTGGGTGATCGTGTTCGCTAATTCTTCGATCGTAAGTTTTTTGAGACGCTTTTTGACCATTGCTTTATTCTAGACGACTATGATGCGGTTTTGGAAGTATTTGTCCGTAATAGTTTTGTAAGGATGATAATTCATAGTTCTAGGTTTCAAGTTCCAAGTCCTAAGAATTAGTTCCAAATTGAAATCGTTTGTAATTCGGGACTTGAAACTTGGAACCTGG
>JANLTD010000963.1:0-4465 GCA_031362765.1 Acidobacteriota bacterium
GATGTCCGACGAATCTTCATTCCTTTTCTCCGCGTCGGCAAAATTGACAGGCGTTGCCGCAGATTTGAGTTTTCCGGCGTTTCCGGCGTTGTAAATCGCATCGAGTTCCGATGGCGACAAAGCGCGGTCGTAGATTCCTGCTTCGTCAATCGAACCGGTAAAGAACAGTTGAAGTTCACCGAACGGAGCACCGCCGCCGATGCGAACCGGTTGCGCGGTTTGAATAATTGCGCCGCTTACCGCTAATTGTCCGTCAAGAACTCCATTTACATACAACCTGAGCATTGCGCCGTCATAGGTCATCGCCACGTGCGTCCAGGTATTTAACGGAACGGCTGCCGCGCCGTTGAAAAATTGCAGCCCGCTGCCGGTATTGATGTGTGCGCGAAATTGATTTGTATTTGACAAAACGAGGAGATATTGACGGTTTGATATTTCGCCGTCCTTGCTGATGATGTCCCGATCCGTATTTTGTCCGCCGGTCGCTTTGACCCACGTTTCCAGAGTGATCGCGGCGGTCGGATTGAGCGTGGGCGAATCCGGGATTTCAACATTGTCGTCCACGCCGTCAAGCTTGAACGCCTGTCCGACTTTGCCGACGCCAAACGTCGCACCATTGATTGTGCCGTTTTGGTCTTGCCCCTGAAAATCCCGCGCATCGCCGTCGCCCGTCAGCCAGACGATTTGATTTGCGGTCGGATTGAGCGGCGAGGGTTTGCACATTCCGCTTTGTCCGGCGTTGTTGATTGCCGAAATTTCCGTAAGTAAAAGTGCGCGATTGAAAATCGAAAGTTCGTCAATCTGTCCCGTAAAGGTCGCCGTCGCATCAACTCCGGCACAGCCCAAACCGCCGATGGCAAATTGGTTGCCGTTGTTAATATTAATTGACGGAATGTTGGTTATGCTGTTGTCCAATACGCCATCAATATATATTGACAAAGTGTTGCCTTGTCTTTGAACCGTAACATAATGAAACGCGCCATTTGAAACGGATCCCAAACTCTCAACTGTCGCGTGAAGCCCCGCGCCGTTATTAGACACTTCAAATAAGATTTTGCCGTCCGGTCTCCGGCGAATATCAAAATACCCGGGTTCGTTGAAGGTGCAAGCGCGTTTGCTGAGAATTGCTTCTTGTCGGTTGGTTGAGGTTTGAATCCAGAATCCAACGGTAAAATCCGCTGTGCCGAGATTTCCTAAACTCGTTCCGGCACTGACAAAATTACCGGCGTTCCCATTAAAGTTAAATGCCGTTCCGACTTTTCCGCTTGTAAATGTCGCGCCGTTGTTTGTGCCGTGATTATTTGAGCGCGAATCAATCGCGTTCGTTTCGCCTTGAAACCACGAAACCAGATTGTTCGGCGGTTGAACGCAACTTTGCGGCGGACATTTGCCAAAACTTCCTTGTTTGGTCAGATTGAAAAGTTCCGTCTGCGTCAAAGCGCGGTCGTAAATTGAAACTTCGTCCGCCTGTCCGTTGACGAAAAACTGCGGATTGTTGCTTTCAAAATCCGCGCCGACGAGCAGCGGATACGGCGCGAAAGCATCGTTGACGCCGTTGTAGAAAATCGGATTGCCGGCCGCGCCCGAAAAAACTTCGACACCGTTGACAAAAAGTTTTTGGGTGTTGGCGGTCGCGCCCGCGTCGTCGGTGTTCAATACAAAGGCATAGTGATTCCAAACGCCCGTCTGCGGCACAAATCCGGTGTCATAGAAGTTGAAACTTTGGTTGGTTTGGTAATAACCGATGCGAATGTTTCCGTTATCAAACCACATCGCATACGAATTGAAGACGCTGTTCCGAAGCGGTTTGGAAACAAGATGGGGAACTCCGGCGAGCGAATTTAATTTGAACCAGCCTTCAACCGTCAATTGATTCGTCGGTTTTTGCGCCGCGTTGTCTTCGATGCGAACGTAATCGCCTGTGCCGTCGAAATTAAAAGCGCGCCCGACTTTGCCCGTGTTCGAGTAAGCCGCATCGCCGACGAGCGAAGCATTCGTATTGACGCTTTGCACGTCGGTCGGACTATTTTCGGCGGGAAGCGAAACCTGCAAATTCGCGGACGCAATCTGGCAAGCAGTAACGGGCTGGCTGATGTTGACGACGATGCTTGATCCATCACTAATTTGACTGCCGTTGCCGACACCGACGGAAAAATCAATTTTATCGTTCGCTTGAACGGTAGCGGTAACATTAAACGCGGTTTGAGAATTACTTACGATGCTGCCGCTAAATAGCGCGGGTTCAATTTCGTTTTTGATGATTTTCAGGTCAGTCGTCGCGTTTGAATCTTGTCTTTGCAAAATACCCGTGAGCTGATATGTTCCGGCGGCGGGCGCAATCCAGCGCAAAACGGCGCGTCGTCCGTTCTCGCCCGGATGAATAAAAAGTGCTTCAGGCGGAATGTTGTTGCACATCGTCGCCAGATTATGGCGGGCGATTTGCGGCACTACTTGCGCGTTCGGCACATACCATCTGTCAAAATTTCCGCCGCAGGCTGCTATCGTGTCAGCGAGCGCGAATGCGGTAAAAGTGTGGTCGGTGTCCGACGTGCTGTAACCGTAATTCCAAACACCGGTCGTGCCGCCTTGCGTCAGGGAAAATTCGTTTCTCGCATTATATTCGCCGACACCGAAGTTTTCGGCTTCGAGAACTTCTTTTGTTTGCGCCGATGCCGAATTTGCATCGAAATTCCAAAACACCAAGCCGCCGATGAGGGCAAGAACGATAAAACCGAATAAACCTAAAACTCTCTTTCTCATTGTTTTTTACTCCTTGAAATATCTGCTTAATTACAAATTGCAATTGAGGATTTCTGCTTTAATTTTGCGAAGTGATTATCTTTTACTGTCCGCAAGCCTCATTCGGTAACACAAAATATCCGTTTTGCGGTTTTGATGGTATATAACAGGCTTTTCCCTGCATTCCCGTCTGGTAGGTGCTCTTTCCTGTGCTACTATCTTCGTAAGTCTTGCCATTGACCGTGTAACGAAAATAAACCGTGTAATAAGTCCCTGATTTGGGTCGACTACTGGAAACGCTGGTAATTACGGCGGGTGCTTGCCCTGCAAAATCCGCTCTTTTGTTGCATCCGATTATAAGTCCCAGCCAAATTACTAAAACTATTATTAAACTGATTAAATTTGAGTAACTTTTCATTTTAATTTTCCGCTCGAAAAATTGTTTGAATGTTCAAACTTTTCATAGATTTTTTCCTTCACACGCCTAATGCGACAAAATCGGGAAAAGCAGCTCAAAAAATGTTTCGGTCTTGTCCAAAATTGCTTGCAGTTGCGGAAAAAGACATCTATTCTTGATGTTCTCAATGAAACGGGATCCTCTTTCTATTGCCCGTTTCTTCCTGGTTGAAAATTTTCATTGTTTTTTAAGGAAGATGCAGACCATCGAAAAGCCGATTACTCAAATTCTGTTTGAACTGAAAAACGGCGAACAACACGCTTTGGACGAGCTTTTGCCGCTGGTTTATGACGAACTGCGGCGATTGGCGAAGAGCTATCTCAAAAAAGAGCGCAGTAATCACACGCTCCAGCCGACGGCGCTGGTTCACGAAGCATATTTACGCCTCGTTGGGCAAAACGAAATCGAATGGCAGAATCGGGCGCATTTCTTCGGCGTTTCGGCGCGGCTGATGCGCGAGATTTTGATCGAATACGCCCGCGGACGCAATCGCCAAAAACGCGGCGGCGAATTTCGGACACAGATCGCGCTTGATAACGCCGTTAGTTTTTCCGTTCAAAAGGAACTCGATGTCGTCGCGGTTGATGAAGCGTTGTCGAAACTCGAAAAACTCGATGCGCGGCAGGCAAGAATCGTCGAAATGAAATTTTTCGGCGGCTTGAAAGTTGAAGAAATCGCCGAAGTTTTGAGCATTTCGCCTGCCACCGTCAAACGCGAATGGTCAAGCGCGAAACTTCTTCTTTATAAAATGTTGGATAGTTGAGATTTTGCTTTGGCAACTTAGAAACAGCCTCTCGAATTATGATTAAACTTAAGACAAATGAAACCGGAAAGATGGCAAAAAGTAAAAAGCATTTTGGAAGAAGCCTTGGAAATCGCGCCCGAATCGCGGCTCGCTTTTCTCGAAAAATCGTGCAATGGCGATCACGATTTGCGCTCGGAAGTTGAGTCCCTGCTCGGTTTTGAAAACGATGATGCGGATCTGCTCGAAGAATCGGCCTTTTCTATCGTCACCGAAACGGGCGCGGAAAAGTTTATCGGCAGACAGATCGGCAGATACAAGATCATCCGCGAACTCGGCGCGGGCGGGATGGGCGTGGTTTTTCTGGCGACGCGCGCCGACGGCGAATTTCACCAGAAAGTCGCTCTGAAACTTATCAAACGCGGCGTCGGTTCCGATTCAATTTTGCGCCGTTTTTTGGGCGAACGTCAAATTCTCGCGTCGCTTCAGCACCCGAACATCGCACATCTGATTGACGGCGGCACGAC
>JANLTD010000987.1:0-2469 GCA_031362765.1 Acidobacteriota bacterium
GGGTAGTGGTTGATTTTAAGCATTAAGTCAGAAAACCTAAGCATTATGAACAAACAAATTTGCCCGAAATGTGACAGCATAATTACCAACGATTTCAATGTAACCCACGCATTTTGCACGAATTGCGGAGCGAGCATAAATCTATCGCCGCAAGCTGATAAAACTTTGCCGTCAGACAGTTCCGCGACGCTTTTTTCTCCGACACCGCAAAATTACAATGCGTCGCCGAAATCAAAAATGACGCGTAATATTTTGGGCTGTTTAGGAGTCGGTTTCGTGGCGATTTTGCTGTCGGGAATCGGTCTTTACGCTTATTGGCAATGGGCGAAAAAGTCGGAAGAAGCCGGAAAAGTTGCTCCGATATCGGAAACCGTTCGTTTTATAACGGCTGAGCCGAAATCGCGTGACCCGCATCTCTCAGCCGAACCGATTATCAGCAACGCTTTGTTTGACGGTTTGGCGGAATTTAATAATCAAAACTCAGATTTAACGCCTTCGTTGGCGACTAGATGGGAGAAAAATGCGGACGCGACCGTATGGACATTCTATTTGCGGAAAGATGCAAAATGGACGGACGGTAAACCAATCAGTGCCAACGATTTTGGCTATTCATGGAAACGCCTTCTAAACCCAGATGAAAAACTTTCATCTGAATCAGTTCTGCTTTACGACATTAAAAATGCTGAGCTTTATAATACGAAAAAAGCAAAAGCGGAAGATGTCGGCATTCGGGTGGTTGACGATTATACTTTGCAGGTATTGATGGAAAAGCCGACTCCGCATTTCTATAAAAATATCGCATTGACAGCTTTTCGCCCCGTTCCGCAGTCAGCGATTGAAAAATTCGGCAAAGATTGGACGAAGCCTGAAAACATCGTTACTTCGGGGGCGTTCAAATTAACCGAATCTTCGCCGAAAAACCAAACTGTAGTCCAACGAAATCCGCTGTTTTGGAACAATGCCGACACGAAACTCGAAAGAATTGTTTTTATCTCCTCTGATAAAGTTCCCGCCGGAGGCGAATATCCCGAAAAGGCTTTCAAACGCTACGAAAGCGGCGAAACTGATGCGATTATTATAACGTCAGAGCCGGAAGATTCGATCAGACAGCGAGCGGATTTCACGCGCATAAAAACGAGCGGAACTGAATTTTTATATCTCAACACGACTGTCAAACCGTTTAACGATGTTCGTGTCCGACGCGCTTTTAGTCTGGCGATTAACCGCGACAAATTAAAGGAAAAAAATCTTTCGCAAATTCCGACCGATTCATTTGTGCCTGAAATAAAGGGTTACAAAAATGCTGAAGGCGGATTTTATCAGCCAGATAAAGCGAGAAAATTATTAGCCGATGCCGGTTTTCCGAAAGGGTTGAATTTCCCCGACATCGAATATATCTACAATACCAATGAAAGAAACCGCGACATTGCCGAATTTGTCCAAGCGCAATGGAAAGAAGAACTTAATGTAAAAGTAAACTTGGTAAATTTGGAATTCAGAGAATTTTTGCCAAAACGCAACAAACTCGAATATAACGGAATTGCCCGCGGCGGTTGGGTTGCGGATTTCGACGATCCGTATAATTTTCTTTACGGCACTTCACTGACCGAAAAAAACGGCGGCGGAACGGGTTGGACGGATAACAAATATGTCGAGATGATTGAAAAATCCAATCTCGAAACCGACGAGGCAAAACGCTATAAATTGTTGAACGAGGCGGAAACTTACTTGCTCGAACAACAGCCGATTATTCCCTTGATCGTTTCAGCCAGAGGTTTTTTATGTCAGCCATATATCAAAAATCTTTCGCCGAATCCATTGGGTTTTATCAATTGGCGTGAAGTTTATGTAAACCAAAATGTAGCAGCTAATAAACTTTAAGAATTATAAATTGTCACTACTAACCGACTAAAGTAATGAAGAGAAAAAGAAACAGGCAACCGAAACTGCCTGACATGTTGTAAATTAGTTTTAAGGAACAAAAAAACAACATCAGCAAAAATGCTGTAAAAAATTAGTCGGTCAGCCGGTGATTGGTCAAGTGCCGGGAATGGTTGGGCGGGGGATGTTTGAAAAGTTGGTGTGGGAGCATAAAAGTGACCGATATTACAAGGCGTTTAAGACGTGGACGCAATTTGTAACGATGATCTTTGGGATACTTTCGAGGTGCGATTCGATGGCGGAAACGTGCGAGGGAATGAGGACTTTCGGCCGGAAACTGAACCATTTGGGACTCACAAAGGCACCGGCGAAGAGTTCGGCGGGAGACGGATTACGGAATCGGAGTCATGAGTTTTTCGAGGCGTTGTATTATCGTTTATTGAAAGAAAACGAGCGGTTTTTGTCGGTCAGCCGAATTTACGGATTGACGATAAAAGACTTTTCTATCGTCGATTCGACGACGATTCGTTTGTTTAGCGACATCTTAAAAGGAGTGGGGCGGAATCCGAAAAATGATGGGCAAAAAGA
>JANLTD010000995.1:0-18057 GCA_031362765.1 Acidobacteriota bacterium
CCGTGGAACATCGGCGAATTTTACGGTCAAAGCTATTTTTGCGACCCGCGCGGACAGATCATCGCCGAAGGTTCGCGCGATCAGGATGAATTGGTTGTCGCTGATCTCGATATGGACAAGATCAAGGAAGTCCGCAACACCTGGCAATTTTACCGTGACCGCCGACCAGATGCTTACGGCGCGATCGTCGCGGATTAAGAAAAGATAAAAGAATCCGTTTATGTTGAAACAATGGAACAACCGACACTTGTTATCATCGGCGGAGCAAACGGAAGCGGCAAGACTACTTTGGCGCGTGAATTTGTCGCGCTTGAAAATTTTACATATCTTGGTGCAGACGAAATCGCCCGCGAATTGAATCCCCGGCAACCGGAAAAGGTCGCGATTGATGCGGCGCGGGTTTTCAGCCAAAGGTTTGGCGAGTTTCTGGGGAAAAGAAAATCTTTCATCGTTGAAGCAACTCTTTCCGGATTGAGTTTGCGAAAATGGATTGAAAAAGCACGAGATTTAGATTATGCCGTTAAAATCCTTTTCGTTTATTTGAGTTCGCCGCAACTTTGTGTTCGCCGCGTCGCCGTAAGAGTGGCAAAAGGCGGACACGACGTTCCCGAAGCCGACATCAAAAGACGATTTGGCCGTGCAAATTTCAACTTTTGGAATATGTACAAAAATCTCGCTGACGAATGGAGTTTGTTTTATAATGCAGGTGACAACATTATTCAAACAGCGGGCGGCGACCGAAATGGCGAGATAATTTTAGATGAAGCGAGATTTATGAAATGGAAAGAAATGGTAAAAAAATAAAACCGGAAACGAGTGTCAGCGATAAAACTCTGCGTGATATGATAAAAGATCAACGCATTGCAAACGCGGCGGTTCACAAGGCGCAGGAAGAGAACCGCCGGCTCGGCGTGCCGAACTGGTATTCAATCAACGGCAAAATCGTCAACGAAGCCGAACTCAAAGATGAAAACAAAAATTAAAGACCGAGCGGTCATAAATTTCCGATAATTTGCACACCTGAAGAATTGCGCGGAGGAAATATGACTTGGAATAATGAAATCGTTGACGAAGTTCGCAAGGTTCGTGACAAGCATTCTTCGAAATTTAACTGCGATATCTCCCTAATTTGTGCCGATGTTCGACAAAAACAAATCGAAAGCGGAAGGCAAGTTGTGACATCTCGAAAAAGAGAAATTGTAAACGTCGAAGCAAAGCCTGAAGTGTTGGAAATTGCTTAATTGTTTAGGTCTTTGGTCTTTGGTCTTTGGTTTTTTGAAAGAAATTGCCGATTGACGATGATTTTCTCACCAATCCGCATATGTTTCCGCGCATCTTGATTGAAAATCATCAGGTTGACATTGAATAAAACCAAAACCAAAGGCCAAAAGCCAAAGACCTAATCAGACACGAAATTGCTTAAAAATGCGAAACACCTGGCAGTTTTACCGTGACCGCCGACCTGATGCTTACGGCGCGATCGTTGCAGATTAAAAATATGAAAAAACTATTATCAATGAAATTTATCGTTTTAATCTTATTCGTTTTCGCATTCTCTGCATTCGCGCAGAGCAATGCGAAAATTGAACAGGAATTAGTCGCCGCGATCAATGACGTTAAAAAATATTCGAATTACGGCGAGAATTACGATGATGAAAAATTGTCGAAAGCGAACGAGGTTTTCGAGGCACTGCTGCTGAAATATACAAAGATCCCGGCGACGCTGAGTTATAAATTCAGCGAGCTCGACAAATTGATGTTTAATGCCGCGTCCGACGACGGCAAATTTCGCATTTATTCGTGGGACACCGAAAGCGGCGGCACGATGCATGATTTTTCGCGCGTTTACCAATATCAGGGCGCCGACGGCAAAGTTTATTCAAAAACCGAGGAAGTAACTGAAGAAGGCGGTGTGGGCAGTTTTGTGACCGATATTTTTTCGGTGGATTCAAAATCCGGCAAGATCTATATTGTCTGCGCAACCTTTATCGCCTCGACCAAAGATATGTCTCAATCGGCAAATCTATACAAAATTACGGGCAATAAACTGATTGATAAAGTAAAACTGATCAAAACAAAATCGGGTCTGACAGATTCGCTTAGTTTTTCATACGACTTTTTCTCGGTCGTTGACCGTCCGGAAAGACCGCTCAGATTAATTCTTTACGATAAAACCACCAAACGGTTGAAAATTCCCCTCGTCATCAACGATAAGGAATTTCCAACCGGTCGGGTGACCAATAAATTTATTACCTACGGATTTAATGGCACAGATTTCGTCAAGGTAAATTGATGCGGAAACGGGAAAAATATTCTTCGGGAACAAAATGGGAAAGCATCGTCGGCTATTCGCGGGCGGTCAAGGTCGGTTCGCGGATCTACGTTACCGGTACGACGGCGACCGATGAACACAGTGAAATTGTCGGCGTCGGCGATGCTTACGCGCAGACCGTTCAGACGATAAAGAATATCGAAAAGGCTTTGAAGTCATTGGGCGCGACGCTCGAAAATGTCGTGCGGACAAGAATGTTCGTGACCGACATTTCGCGTTGGGAAGAATACGGCAAAGCGCACGGTGAATTTTTTGGTGAAATTATGCCCGCGACGACAATGGTTGAGGTTTCGGCTTTGATAAATCCTTTGATGTTAATTGAAATTGAAGCCGATGCCGAAATGTAGGAGTTTTGAACCACAGATTTTTCTCTGATTTTCTATATGTTCTATGTTTCTATTTGGTTGATAAAAAATTATGTCTGAAATTTCAAACGAACAAATCGAACTTGCATTTGCGGAGATTCATCCGCTTTTCTCGCGGGCGGAAGCTTTGCAGGAAGCAAACCGCTGTCTTTATTGCTACGATGCGCCTTGTACTCACGCGTGTCCGACGCATATTGACGTCCCGAGCTTTATCAAAAAGATCGCGTCGGGAAACTTGCACGGATCGGCGCGTGTGATCTTTGACGCGAATCCGATCGGCTCATCCTGCGCACAGGTTTGTCCGGTCGAGGTCTTGTGCGAAGGCGCGTGCGTCGAAAAAACTCTGGTCAAAAAGCCGATCGAGATCGGGCGATTGCAGCGTTACGCAACTGATTTTGCTTTGCGGTCAGGCAAGATGCTTTTTGAAAAAGGCGCGGCGAACGGAAAATCGGTCGGTATTATTGGCTCAGGGCCGGCAGGTTTGAGCGCGGCGACATATCTGGCGCGCCTCGGTTATGCCGTGACGGTCTATGAAAAACGTGCGCTTGCGGGCGGACTCGACACTTACGGAATGGCGGAATATAAAATGACGCAGAAACATTCGCTCGATGAGGTCGCGCAGGTCGAAAAGCTCGGTGTGAAATTTGAGTTAAACTCAGAGATCGCCGTGATGTCTTCGCCGCCGGCTTTGGGCAGTGAAAAAGCCTCACAACTCGTCAAACTCGCCGACGGTTCGGACATCTTGAGCAAACACGACGCGGTTTTTCTCGGCGTCGGGCTGGGCAAAACGAATTCTCTCGGTATTTCGGGCGAAGATCTGGACGGCGTGATAGACGCGCTCGCGTTTATCGAACAGGTCAAAACACGAGATTGGGAGAACATGCAAATTGGCAAATCGGTCGCGGTCATCGGCGCGGGCAACACGGCAATTGATGCCGTCACGCAGGCCAAACGGCTCGGCGCCGAACGCGTGATGCTCGTCTATCGCCGCACCGAAAAAGACGCGCCCGCCTACGATTACGAGATCGAACTCGCCAAAAAAGACGGTGTCGAACTGGTCTGGCAAACCGCGCCGCTCGAAATTCTCGGCAACGGAAAAGTTGAAGGATTAAAATGCCGAAAGTCGGACGGCAACGAAATTGAAATCGCCTGCGATATGGTGATCCTCGCCATCGGGCAGACTAAACAAGCCGGATTTTTCCAATCAATCGGCATCGCGACGGACGAAAAAGGACGCGTCGCGGTCAATGAAAATATGCAAACATCAAACCCGCGAATTTTCGCCGGCGGCGATTGCGTCAACGGCGGCGCGGAAGCGGTTGACGCTTCGCAAATGGGCAAGCTTGCGGCGCAAGGCATTCATTTTAGTTTGTTTGGCGAGCAAGTAAAGTTTGCCGGTGCTTCATAAAATTCTTGATATGTATAGATATGTCGGTAGAATTGAAAATGGAGTTTGAGTGGGACGAAAACAAGGATCTCGAAAACATCAAAAACCACGAGGGGATCAGTTTTGAGCAAGCCGTCGTCGCGTTTAATGACCCGCTGTCACTTCCTTTAGAAGACCCCGAACATAGCGACGAAGCCGAAACGCGCTACGCTTTGGTTGGATAGTGTGAAGTTGGTTTGATTTTCGTTTCTTTTACTTATACGAATAAAAATATCCGTCTTATTTCAGCGAGAAACGCCACCAAGACAATGAGAAAGAAATATGAACACCAAAAGTTCTAGCAAAGAAGACATTGAAACTGATGAAGAATTGGATGCCCGTTTTAGTCGGATGAAAGTTTTGCCGCGCGGAACTTTTACTCCGCCCAAAGGCGCGACCAATCTTGAAAATTGCAAAGTGAAAATTTCGCTTTATGTTGACAGCGACATTTTGCAGTATTTTCGCGCCCGCGCGTCGTCGCCCGATTCCGCACCGTATCAAACGCAAATCAATAACGAATTGCGGCGCATTATGGAAAACGATTCGCGGGAAACGGCAAACATCGAAAACGATATTTTGAACAACGTGGAATTTTTGCGGGCTTTGAAGGAAAAACTTGAAACGGTTTAAGTGAAAGTAGTTTAATATCAGATACGAATAATGGTTGAATCAATCGAAATAATAATAGATGAAGCTCTTAGTAAACTAGAGGTTATCTGGGATGAATGGCAACCAATGCCAAGTCCTAAAAATTGCAGAAACATTGATGGTCCGAAAAGTTCTGGTGTTTATCAAATCATAAATGATCAAACTGGCGAACTAATCTTGTTCGGTATTGGCGAAGAGTGCCAGAAAAGAATGAAGTCACTTTTTCCGGCACCGTATGGTACAGGAACAAGAAATAATGAATATAAAAGAAAATATATTCTTGAGAATTGGCAAGTTCTTAAATATAGAACAATAGAAACAGATAAAATTGAAACAGCTAAATCTATTGAACATCTTCTGATAGCTCGAAGTAATCATCTTTTTAACACATAAGGTTTACTATTAAAAAATTATGGCAGATCTAAGTATAAATTTCGCGGGAATCAAATCACCGAATCCGTTTTGGCTCGCCTCGGCGCCGCCGACGAATATGGGTTCGATGATCGAACGGGCGTTTGACGCGGGTTGGGGCGGCGCGGTTTGGAAAACGCTTGGCGAGCCGATCGTCAATGTTTCGTCGCGGCTCGCGGCGCTTGATCAGGGTGCGCTGAGGATGATCGGTTTGAATAATATTGAACTGATAACCGATCGTTCTTTGGAAGTCAATCTCAAGGAAATGGCCGAGTGCAAAAAGAAATATCCGAATCACGCCGTTATTGCGTCGTTGATGGTCGAATCGAAACGCGAGGCGTGGCACGAGATCGTCAAACGGACACAGGATTCGGGCTGCGACGGGTTCGAACTCAATTTCGGTTGTCCGCACGGAATGAGCGAGCGCGGAATGGGCGCGGCGATGGGACAGGTTCCCGAATATACCTGTATGGTCACGGAATGGGTTAAGGAAGTTTCCGCGCTGCCTGTGATCGTCAAGCTGACGCCGAATGTCACGCACATCGTTCCGCCGGGACGCGCGGCGCAGAAAGGCGGTGCGGATGCGGTGTCTTTGATAAATACGATCAATTCCGTGATCGGCGTTGATCTTGACACGATGATTCCCTATCCGAACGTCAACGGAATGGCGGCGCACGGCGGTTATTGCGGGACGGCCGTCAAACCGATCGCGCTTAATATGGTTTCGGAGCTCGCGCGCGACGCGGAATTCAACATTCCGATTTCGGGCATCGGCGGCATCAATACCTGGCGCGACGCGGTTGAATTTCTGCTTTTGGGCGCGGGAAATGTACAGGTTTGCACCGCCGTTATGCATTACGGTTATCGGATCGTCGAAGATATGATTGACGGTTTGAACAATTATCTCGACGAGAAAGGTTTTGCCTCGGTCAATGATATTGTTGGGAAATCTGTCAATCGTATGACGGATTGGGGAAATCTTGATCTCAATTACAAGGTTGTCGCCCGCGTCAACAACGAGCATTGCATCAAATGCAATCTTTGCTACGTTGCCTGCGAAGACGGGGCGCATCAGTGTTTCGATTTTGACGAAAATAAATTCCCGGTCGTTGACGAACCCGAATGTGTCGGCTGCAACCTGTGCGCGCTGGTTTGCCCGAGTCCCGGCGCGATCTCGATGGTTAGATTAGATGACGGCGCCAATCCGCAAAGCTGGAAACAGCGCACGGGAACTTAGTTTTTCTTTCAGCAAAACCTGAAAAATGGAACAATTCATCTAAAGAACTGTTCCATTTTTTTCTCGAAAAATTACTTCGCCTTTATTCGGCAGTTCCGTTAGCGCTCTCTTTAAGCGGCAGACAGCCGATGCCTATTTTTTCGCTATTACCAAAGAAGCTGAGCGGCCGGCGAACATAAGTGCCTTTTCGTGTACCGTCAGCCAAGGCAACAAGCGGGTAAAACGGTTCCATACACATCACGGTTTGGTCTTGCTGATCGAAGATCACGTTCATATGTGTTCCGCCGGCCGCCGGGTATTTGAAAACAATCACGCAGGGCGTGCTGAAATTATAATCGGTTTTCAATTTGGCCGGCGAGACAAATTGGAGATCAAGACGGACTTTCGCCGAGCCGGCAATTTTTTTAAGGCTATCTTCCGGGACGCCGCCGGCGCCGTTGGTGCCAAGCAGCGAAATTGAACTAAAATCTGCCAGTAGATCAGTTTGCGTGTATGTCGTCCGTTTGTAATGCAGCGACATAGCAGCCGTCCACCAGCTGATCGAAGCCGCCCAGCAAGCGTTTGAATGCTGTTGTCCTTCTACTTTTATTTTTTTTGTGTAATCGTAACTCATAAAAACTCCTCCGCATAAATGCTTTATTAAATTTATATTTGATAGCGATAAAAACTATCCGAGAACATAATAGTATTGGAGAGAATGATTAGTCACTACCCAAACGGGTAGTAGTTTTAAGCCAAAACTCATTACTGAGCGGTCTAAAAATTGCAAGAGCTTTGAAAACCAAGAAATTCTGCCTGCGAAAGACACGAAAAAAACGAAAAAAAAGCAATTTTGCCAAAACTTTTTTCTTGATTTCGTATCTTTCGCAGGCAAAATTCTCTTAAATTTTAGTAATTTTCAAGTAAGCAATAACTATACCGCTCAGTAATGCCGAAATCTATTAAAGGCGGATCTTGAATCAAGATTTACTCGGTTTCAACGAAAATGAACTGTTTTACTTGGTAGAGATGTTTCCGACAAGTTCACTAAAGCGTGAGTCGGTGCGGATCTTGTCGAATCGTGGGTCAACCTGCGCAAAATTAAAGCCGTAGGAATTTGCGTCTTTTGATTTTTTGAGCCAGTCAAACGCCTGATCGTTTTCGCCCAGGAGTGCGTAAGCCAAAGCGATTTCGTAGGCGAATGATTTCGGATTATTCCTGACAAAAGAATCTTCAATTGAGCGTTTGAGGTTTGCCAGAGCCTTGTCGCGATTGCCTCCGACGGCTTGCACCTGCGCTGTGATCATCATCCAACCGGCATCGTTTTCATCCGTATTCTCGCTGTAAATCCGTTCGTTTTGATGTGCGGCGAGAGCCGCGCCGTAATTGCCCGACGCTTCATAAACGACGCGTTTTGTTTTATAAGCAGGCACGAAACCTTCGTTATTTTCCAGAACTTTTTCGGCGGTTGCCAGTGCGTCGTCGTATTTTCGGGCGTAAAAATAAACCAATCCGGCGGCGGTTTGAATGATTGCCGAACGCGGTTCGAGTTCGATTGCGGCTTTGATATTGCGAATCGCTTCTTCGTGTTTGCCGATTGCCGAAAGCGCCAGCGCGAGCCAGTGATAAGCCGTCGAATACGAAGGATTCAGCTCGATCGCGCGGCCGAGTTCCCTGATAGCTTCCGATTGCCGATGTTCGTGATAAAACAGAACATAACCTAACGAAGCGTGTGCTTCGGCTAAATTCGGGTCGAGTTCGATCGCCTTCAGCGCGTTTTCCTTTGCCTTGTCGTAAGCGTCGGGCGGCGGCGGGATCTGGTAAAGATTGAGCAGAGCGTATGAATCGGCCAAACCGGCGTAGGCGAGCGCAAATTGCGGATCCAGATTGCGTGTCTTTTCAAAGGTTTTGATGGCTTTATTCAGATTTGCCGCGCTCCGGTTTGAAAGCTGATAACGCCCGACCAGATAAAGCTGATAAGCTTCGCTGTTCTGCGTAAAGTTTTTTGAGATCTGCTGACGTTCGTTTGCCGAAAGCTCGATCGTCAGGGTTTTTAAGACCCGTTCGGAGATTGACGTTTGCAGGTTTTGCAACGAGCTCAATTTTTCATCAAAATTTTCGAGCCAAAGAACTTTGCCGTCCGATGTGTCAACGAGTTCGGCGTTGACCTTGACGCGATCGGCTTCGATATGAAGTTTTCCGCGTAAAACGTAATTGACCGAATAATTTTTGGCGAGTTCATCGAGACTCGGATTGGTTTTCATTTTGAGAAACGCCAGACGCACCGAAAGCTCTTTGACCTGACGAAGTTTTTCACCGACCGATTCTGCCAGACCGACGGCGAAAGACTCTTCATTTTCGTAATCGGCATCGGTATCAAACGGCAAAACGGCGATCGTTTTCTGATTTGGAACATTACCCGTCGGCGGCGGTTTTTTACCGTCCGCTTCGGATGTCAATACAGAGCCGTTATTGTTTTTTTGAATTCCGCGGTAAGAAAAAACTGCTAGAATTACGAGTAAAATTGCGGCGGCTCCGGCATAGATCCAGAATTTTCGCCCCAATTTTCCGGGCTGATCTTTTTGCGTGACGGATTCTTTTGCAATTTCGCCGGTTGTTTCGACGGGCGGAAAAATTTTTGTCGCGATTTGCGATTGATGAATTTCTTCGTTTTCTTTTATCCGAGAAATGATCGGATTATCCATTCTTTCGAGCAACTGAAAATATCGCGGGTCTTCGCGCAGAGAGTCAAATTTCGGGTCGGTTCCAAGCCAGATCAGCCATTCGTTGCGCTCGGCAAAAGCTTTTTCAAGCCATTCAAAAGCCTTGTCGGATTCGCCGACCGCATTGTAAGCCATCGCCAGGAAATAGGGTTTGACGTATTGCGGCGCGGATTTTATCTCTTCCAAAATTATGTGCGCATCGTCAACCCGCCCGTCGGCAACAAGCGCATAGCAAAGTATATATTTCGGCATTAACGCGCCTTCCCAGAGCGCACAGCTTTTTTCCAAAACTTCAACCGCTTCGGCTGCGCGCCCCGTTCTTTCAAATTCGTTGCCGAGATGCAGCAAGCCTTGCGGAAGATCAACATCGAGTTCCAAAGCTTTTTTCGCTTTTTCGATCGCTTCGTCGTAACGGCGCATTTGATAAAGCGTCCAGCTCGTCATCAAAAGACTTCGTGCCGAAAGCGGATTTAACTCTTCGGCGCGTCTGATCTCGTTAAGTCCTTCTTCAAAACGTCCGGTTCCCGTCAGCAAATTTGAATACCATTCGTGGCCGAACGGATAATTCGGAGCGAGTTCGATGGCGCGTTTGAAAAGCGTTTCGGCGCGCTGCCAATCCCAATCGTAAAGAAGCGCCGCAAAGCCGAGCGAAGAATAGCCTTCGCCTAATTTGTCATCAATTTCGAGAGCCTTTTGCGCTGCATTTTTGGCTTTCGGAAAAGCTTCGGGTGACGGTATAAAACCGAAAATGCAAAGCCATATGTAATAATCGGCAAGCCCGACATAGGCAAGCGCAAAATTCGGGTCGAGCGTGATCGCTTCGGTAAACGATTCAAACGCTTTCGGCAAAGTTTCGCCCGTGAATTTGTTCCAGAAATAGCGTCCGCGCAGATAGGCTTCGTGCGCTTTACTGTTGTTGGTACCGCGTTTTTTGAGTTGTTTTTCTTCTTCGCCCGAGAGTTGCGGCAGAATTTCATTGACGATCTGCTCTGAAATCACATCTTCAAGCGTCAGAAAATCGGTGATCTTTTCGTCAAAACGCCGCGCCCAGCGCGTCGCGCCGTCTTCGATCGAAAGCAGCTGAACCGTCACGCGCAGCGTTTCGCCGATTCGGCGGATATTGCCGTCAATCAAAAAATCAACATTGAGCCGGTTGCCCGCGCCGAACGGATCGCTTTGGTTATCAAACTGCAAAACGCTGCTCGTCGGGCGGACGGTAAAGCGTCGAATATTGCTGAGGCGTGTGATCAGCGAATCTGCCAAACCGACGCCCAGAAATTTGTCGTCCGTATTTTGATCGCTCGTGACAGTCATTACCTTGAAAGGCAAAACGGCGAGCGTCGGGTTCGATCTTTCCTGTCTATTTTCAAAGGCGCGCTCGAGGATCGGGTTTTTTGTCTCCGCCATCACGGCTTTGAAACGCGGATCGAGGCGCAAATCGTCAAACGCCGGTTCGACACCGAGCCATACAAGCCACGCTTCCGAAGCTTGCACGCAATCTTCAAGGAGTTCGATCGCTTTTTCCTTTTCATCAAGAAAAGCATTGATCATTGCCGTGTGATATGGCGAAACATATTGTCTGACGGAAAGCTGTCCGAGTTTTTCGAGAATCACTTCCGCTTGTTCGCGCATTCCGGCGGCCGCGAAGGTTTGCCCTTGAACGTGCAGCGAAAAAACGCTTTCGCTCATCAATTCCTGCGCGCGACTGGCCGCCGCGATCGCTTCGTCAAAGCGGCCGAGATAGCGTAAAACCCAAGCCAAACCATAATGCGCAAGCGGATAATGTGGAAACATTTCAGCCGTCTTTTTGTATTGCGCGAGACTTTTGTCAAATTGTCTTGCGTAATACAATAACCAGCCGAAATTATGTTGATTGAAAGGCGTTTGCGGATCGAGTTCGACGGCACGCTCCGCTTTTTTGAGTCCTTCGGCAAAACGTCCTTCGGTCGTTAGTTTGATCGAATACCAAACGTGTGTTTCGGCACTGTTCGGACTAAGACGCAACGCAGTTTGGAAATTCCGTTCGCTTTTTTCCCATTCAAAATTGCCGCCGTGTTGAGCAAAAGCGAGCGACGCGTAGGCTTCGCCGAGTTCCGGGTCGAGTTCGATCGCTTTTTGCGCATTTTCGGTTGCCGACAGAAAGCATTCTTTGGAAGGCAAAACGCCGAAAACGCCGAGCCAATTGTAATAATCGGCAATTCCTGAGTAGGCGAGCGCGTAATTCGGATCAAAGGCGATTGCCTGATAATAAGCGACGATCGATTTTGCAAAACCGTCTTCGGTAAAGCTGTTCCAATGATGTCGTCCGCGCAGGTAATGCTCGAGGGCTTCCGCATTGTTGGTGCCGCGTTTTTTCAATCTTTTGCGTTCGTCGCCGGTTAATTGCGGCAGCAACGCTTCGGCAATTTTTTCCGAGATCGAATCTTCGAGGCTTAGAACATCAGTAAATTCCTCGTCGAATTTTTCCGCCCAACGCGCGGCGCCTTGCTGAATATTCAAAAGTTGAACGGTCACGCGCAACCGATTTCCGACCCGGCGAATGTTTCCGTCAATCACATAATTGACCCCGAGTTCCTCGCCCGCCGTCATCGGTTCGATCTCGTTATTTCCGTATTTCAGCACACTGCTCGTCGGGCGAACAATAAAACGGCGGACATTTGAAAGCCGCGTAATCAACGCATCTGCGAGACCGATGCACAAATAATCGTCGCCGGCGTCATCGTTGTGAGTTGCGCCGAGTAATTTCAAAGGCAGCACAGCAAGCGATATTTCATCGGCATTTGTTTTGTGAACGCTGTTTGCCGAAACGGATTTTGGCGGATAATGATCAGGCGCGAGATCCAATTGACCGTCAAGATGCCGCAAAATATCTTCCGACAATTCGGTTGCGGATTGATAACGCTGAAACGGATCTTTGCGAAGGGCTTTGAAAACGATCCGTTCAAGGTCGCCCGATAGCTCGCGCCGAAGCACTTCGCGGCTTGCACTGCGGCTTTCAAAAACAGATTCGAGGGTCGAATTATCGTTGCCGTCCGTCGGTACCAGATTATCTTTTCGCGTCAGGCTCGAACCTAAGTTTTCGGGTTCTTCTTCGCAGATGACGCGGGCAATTTCGTGCAGGGCGCGATTTTTCAGGTGATACGGGCGATGTCCGGTCAATAGTTCATACAGCAGAACGCCAAGGCTGTAAATATCACTGACCCTCGTGACAGGTTCGCCGCGCACCTGCTCGGGCGAAGCATATTCGGGCGTCATCATCCGCATTGCCGTCGCTGTCGGGTCGATTGAATCGGCGGCAAGCTCGGGATTCAAGATCTTCGCGATGCCGAAATCGAGCAGTTTCGGGATTCCTTCGGATGTGACCAGAATGTTGGTCGGTTTGATGTCGCGGTGAATGATCTGATTTTCGTGCGCGTAATCAACCGCGCCGCAGATTCGGTTAAAGAGATGCAATCGCTCGCGGATATTTAGTTTTTGAGAGTCGGAATAACGATAGACCGGACTGCCTTCGATATATTCCATCACGAAAAACGGCAAACCGTCGTCGGTCGTGCCGCCGTCAAGCAGACGGGCAATATGCGGATGATCGAGCGAGGCAAGGATCTGGCGTTCATTACGAAAACGGCGCACGATAAAATCCGTGTCCATTCCGCGTTTGATAACTTTTAAAGCGGCGCGCTGACGAAATTCGCCGTCGGCGCGTTCGGCCAGATAAACTGCGCCCATTCCGCCGCGCCCGAGTTCTTTGGTCAACAGATAAACGCCGAGCCGGCGGCCGATCATCGAATGATTGTCTTTTTTGATCTCTTCGTTCAAGGCATCGCCGATTTCGAGGCGTTCGGTTGAGCCGAGCATAAAACTGTCCGTCCAGACAGGCGATTCGATAAAATCTCCGGCTTCTTCGTAGTCTGCGATCAGTCTTTGAATTTCGACGATCAGGTCACGGTCATCGGCGTAACGCGCAGTGAGATAGGGCAGACGCTCTTCGGGCGCAAGGTCAACGACCGCTTGAAAAACTTCTTCGATTTTTTGCCATCGTTCCGGGGACATCTTTTTTTAGTAGGCAGTTGGCAGCGGCAGTCGGCAGTTAATTCTCTACCTTGGCAGAAATTTTTCCGGGTGATGAATCATATTGTCGAGCATTTTTCCTACTTCTTCAAAACCATTCGTTAATCTTTGATAATCAGTCATCGCCAAATATTCGCAATCTTTTGCAACATCAAGCCAAACCGTTGTTTCGGTTGCTTCACCGTCAGCGTCCGACATTTTATTTACAAAAACCTTTGGATATTGTCTTTTTCGGTAGCCTTCGGCAATATTGGCCGGAATACTCCGCGAAGAACGGCGAATCTGGTCCGTCAATGAGTATCTTTCCTCAGCCGGAAAACTTTTCGATAAATGGAAAATTTCCATAGCCAGCTGATAAGCCAATTGATAAACTCTTAAATTTTTATGCCCGCTCATTTTCAATTCACAATTTAATATTCAAGCCAACTGCCAACTGCCGCTGCCAACTGCCTACGGTCTTGAGATTTGCCCGTACAACCACGCCTTGGCCATTTTCCAATGGCGTTTGACCGTGATTTCGCTGATGCCTAAGACTTCCGCCGTTTCTTCGACCGAAAGGCCGCCGAAATAGCGAAGTTCAACGATCCGCGATTTTTGCGGGTCAATATTTGCCAGTGTTTCAAGCGCTTCGTCGAGCGCGAGCAGTTCAAAAGACTTTTCGTCCGACACGACCACGATGGCTTCTTCAAGCTGCTCTTTGGCAAATTCGCCGCCGCGTTTGTCGGCTTTATGTTTGCGGGCGTGGTCAACCAGGATCCGCCGCATAATATTTGCCGCGACACCGAAAAAATGAGCGCGGTTTTGCCATTGCACATTTTTTTGGTCAACGAGTTTAATATACGCTTCGTGGACGAGCGCGGTCGGCTGCAATGTATGGTCGGCACGTTCGCGCCGCAAATAGTTATTCGCCAGATTCCGTAATTCTTTGTAAACGATCGGCAAGAGCAGATCTAAGACCTGCGTGTTGCCGTCGGTTAATTCGACGAGCAATTGAGTAACATTGTCAGGGGTTGTCGGCACAATAAAAGTATTTTTGAACGTCTAAAATCGTAATAAAAGTATAGCGAAAAAATCAGAAAGAGAGAAGAAGCGACGGAGCGACGAGGCGATTACTTCAAAATCTTAAATTGAATATTTCAAACGAGGATCTTCTAAAAAAATCGCTCCGTCGCTCCGTCTCTTTGTCTCATCGTCTTCTTCCCGGTGATACCTTTTTGCAAAAGTTTGCGCGTTAAGTATCGAAGGCAAAATTCAGCCTTAAATCAAGGAGCAATTATGAAAAAATCAGTTCGATATATTTTATTTGCAATCTTAACGGCAATTTTAACGATTAACGCTTTCGCCGATGTCAAAGTTAAAAGCCGCCTGAGTGCGGGCGGACAAACGACCGAAAGCACAACTTATATTAAAGGCAAACGCCAGCGCACTGAGCAGAATATCGCGGGCAATCAGATGGTCACGCTGACACAATGCGATCTCAAACGCGGCATTCAGCTTAATCCGCAAATGCAGGTTTACGTCATCAATTCGTGGGAACAAGATACGACCACACCGACAACAACCGCCGTTTCGGGAAACACGCGCACTGAAGTCAAAAAAGGCGGCGTCGTGACGACCACGATCACGACCAAAGACACGGGCGAGACCCGCAAAATGTTCGGTTTCGTTGCGCATCATCTGGTCATCACGACTGAAACCGAAGCCACCGCTGATGCCTGCACGCCGATGAAAAAAACGAAGATGGTCACAGACGGCTGGTATATTGACGCGGCTTTTCAGCTCGACTGTGATTACCAAGCCGGCAGCGGCGGTGACAACAATTATAATTCGGGCGGCTGCCGCGATAAATACGATATTAAACAGATTGGAAGGGCCAAACGCGGCTATCCGGTTCTTGAAAAAATGACGATGTTTGACGCTGACGGCAAGGAATCTTTCACGATGACGAACGAAGTTGTCGAACTTGCCAACGCCGCGCTTGACGCCGCTTTGTTCGATATTCCGTCGGGCTGGCGCGAAGTCAAAGATTCGGCAAGTATCTATTCTTCGATGTCGTCAAACAGTTCGAGTTCGACGAGTTACAGTTCAACCAATCAAAATTCTTCGACGAATAACTCAAGTTTAGGCTCGACGATTGGCAGCAAAAATGAAAGTTCTTCTTCGACGCTTGAAGCGAAAAAAGACGGTGTTGTCAGAATCGGGCTGGCTGGCGTTAAAACAGGCGCGGTCGGCGAAGGCGTCAATGCGGCGGAGCTTGCCGGGGCGATCCAAAATACTTTGGATCAATATCTCAAAGGCACGAAAGTTGAAATTGTTTCGCTCGAAGCCAAACTGCCATCAGCGATTGACGCGGAAGCCAAAGAAAAAGAATGTGATTATGTTCTTTACGCGACCGTTTCGCATAAAAAAGGCGGCGGCGGTTTTGGAATGTTCACTAAAGTGATCGCGCCGGTTGTCAGCCGCACAGGCATCGGACAAACCGGCAGCACGGTCGGAAACGTCGCCGGACAAGTGGCGACACAAGCGATCTACACGGCGGCAAATGCGTCAAGCAATATCAAACCAAAAGACGAATTGACGCTCGACATCAAATTGCAGAACGGTACGAATGCGGTTCTTGCCAAACAGTTCAAGGCAAAGGCCAAATCGGCGGGCGAAGACATCATTTCGCCGATCGTCGAACAAGCCGCGACGGCAATTGTCGAATCAGTCGGTAAATAATTCAAAAACGAAGGGTGAAAATTGGAAAAGGACGACCTTACAGCAATGGGATCGTCCTTTTTTTTCGTGATACTTAACCGGCAGTTTTTTCGCGTTAAAGTTTGAAGGCTGGTTTCGGTTTGACCGATAATAGACCTCGATCGCGCTCATACAATTTATCAAATCGTGCGTCGCCGCGAATCGAATCGAGTTTCGATTCTGTTCCGAGCCATAACATCCAATGACTTTTTTCGGCAATTGCCTGTTCCAGATAATCGAAAGCGGCGTTGGTTTCGCCGACCGACAGATGTGCCATCGCCATAAAAAAGTTTGAAACGTACATTTCCTTTGAAACCGTGTTTAGTTTGTTGACCAATTCCCGCGCTTCATCTTTTCGCCCGACCGCGACGAGCGCAAAGCACAAAACATAAACGGGAAGCGGTGAACCATTCATCATTTCGCCGGCTTTTCGGCACAGCTCAACGGCTTCGTCCGCTCGTCCCATTTCTAACAAGACATTCCCGAGCTGCAAATAACCTTGCGGAAAATGCGGGTCGAGTTCGATGATCTCACGTGCCTTTGCCGACGCAAAATCAAACTGACGCGCCTGATAAGCCGTCCACGCCGTCAGTGTTTTTGCCCGCATCGAAAACGGGTCGAGCTGTTCCGCCAGTTTGACTTCGCGGATGCCTTCGTCAAATTGTCCCATTCCCGTCAGTGAAGCGGCAAGCCATTCGTGCGCCAGTGAATAATTTGCGTTCAATTCTATGGCACGACGGTAATATTCGATGGATTTTTCGTACTCCAAAATACTCGAATAATAAAGTCCGAACGCGGCGTAGGCTTCGCCCATCGAATCGTCAATTTCCAATGCCCGCATTGCCGCCGCACGAGCCTTCGGCGCGCCTTCGGCCGGCGAATATAAACCGTAAATACAAGCCCAATTGTAGAAATCCGCGATGCCGACGTAAGCCAACGCGTATTCAGGATCGAGCGCAACTGCTTTCTGAAACGATTCGATGGCTTTCGGAAATGCTTCCGGTACGAATTGATTCCAGAAAAATCGCCCGCGCAGATATGCCTCGTAGGCTTCGGGCGAATTCGTGCCGCGTTTGTCGAGCCGCCGGCGTTCTTCGCCCGTCAGCTGCGGCAAAAGCGATTTCGCGACGCGTTCGCTGATCGTGTCTTCAAGTTCGAGAACGTCCGTAAATTGCTCGTCAAATTTTTCCGCCCAGCGCGTGGAATTGCCTTTGACGTCAAGGAGCTGAGTTGTCACACGGATTCTGTCGCCAACGCGCCGGATGTTTCCTTCGACGATAAATTCAACGCCGAGCGCATTTCCCGCCGCAAACGCGTCTGAATTTTCGACAAAACGAATAACGGAACTGGTCGGGCGCACGAGCAATCTTTTCACGCCGCTGAGCCGTGTCACAAGCGCGTCGGCTAATCCAAGACTCAAATAACTGTCGTCGCCGGTGTCTTCGGGGTGTGCGATACTGAGCAGCTTAAACGGCAAGATCGCAATTGAATGGGTTTTTTTGTTGGTTGAATATTTTAGATCGGCGATTGAAGTGAAAAGTTCGGCTATGACCGGACGATTTTCCAAATAACGGTCAATGTCTTCGCCAAACGCTTGAGCCGTTTGATAGCGTTCTGCCGGGTCTTTTCGCAACGCTTTGAGAATGATCTTATCCAAATCATCGAAATTTGAATCCGAAATCCGAAATCCGAAATCCGAAATCACCGACGAAGGCGGCGGCGGCTCCTGTTCGCAGATAACACGCGAAATTTCGTGCGGCGCGCTGTTTGAAAATTGATATGGTTTCGCGCCCGTGACGAGTTCATAAAGCAGCACGCCGAGGCTGTAAATATCCGACGTGTAGGAAATCTCGCCGCCGTACACCTGTTCGGGCGAAGCGTATTGCGGAGTCATCATCCGCCATTGTGTCAGAGTCTGTTCGAGCGATCCGGAAGCCAATTCCGGATCGAGAAGTTTGGCGATGCCGAAATCAAGCAATTTAGCGATGCCGTCTTTTTTGACGAGAATATTTGACGGTTTCAAATCGCGGTGCACGACCTTGATTTTATGCGCTTGCTGAACCGCGCTGCAAACTTGCCGAAAAATTCTCAAACGGGCGCGGCGCTCTTGCTCAAGACGCCGCTGCGCC